>CAXSFF010000379.1:0-4619 GCA_964236035.1 uncultured Acetobacteraceae bacterium | reverse complement strand
CCGGGTGCGGCAGGCGTGATCCGGCCCCGTGCAGTTAATCGCGATGGCCGCAGGAGCCGTCATCATGCCGGAATGGGTGGCAATTGTGGCCGACCGCCCGTTATAACCCGTGACCCGGCCGACGATGACGCGCAACCCGGCCGCCGCGATCGCGCCATGGACGGCATGATGCACGGCCGGCGGCATCCGATAGCGGTGGATGCTCCAGAGCGCGCCGGCATGTCGCTCCAGCCGCACTCGCACGGCAGGCGAGAGCCGTTGCCAGATATCCGGTAGCGCGATCCGGACTTCTTCGACGGCCCGCCGCCAATCGCCGCAATCCTGTTCCGCAAGCGCCGCCTCCCGCCGCACCCGCCGCAGCAGCCCTGCGGCGTCAATGGGATGGTCCGTCATGGCGCCGGTGCGCGCGTCCGGCGGGTTGCCGGCCAGGTGCGGCAGCAATCCCCGGCGCGACACGGCGGTGATGCAGCCACGATGCCCTCGAGCGTGAAGCGACGTCACCATGTCCGCCATCGTCAGGCCGGTGCCGACGATCAGCACGGCAGCATCCGCGGCGATCCCGGCGGGTGCCCCGCTCGCCCAGGGATCATCAATCACCGGGGCACCCGCCGCGATCCCGCGCAGCAAGTTCGCAAGTGGGCGGGGTGGCGGATTGCCGAGCGCCAGCACGGCAGCGTCGGTGGCCACGCATGCGCCGGTGTCCAGCCGCAGCGACAGGCGCCCATCCCGCATGGCCAAGCCCTGCGCGCGGGCGCGAATATGGCGGAAGGCCAGGGACGACCCGGCCTGCACCACCGCCGCCTGCAGCCGCTCCGTGACGTACTGGCCGAAGCGCCACCGCGGCGGAAATGCCTGGCCCGCGCCCGGGCCGAGCCAATCGCTGAAATCTGCCGGCTGCGCCTCAAACGGCCGCATCCGCGCGGACGGCACGTTGATCAGCAGGCTCGCTTCGCTTGCGGAGTAGGCGACGCCCTGGCCTGGCGTCTCGCGAGGCTCCACGAGGACAACCTCGATGCCGCCGACCGCGGCCGCGCGCTTGGCCAGCGCCACGCAGACCATCGCCCCCGTGTAGCCACCGCCGATGACGGCAACCGTCCGCATGTCAGTTGGCGCGCGGGAATGCGAAGGGGCTCATCTCCTGCGCGGTGCGGCCATGCGGGTCCCATGCCTGCCAGGCGGCCCAAATGCGCTCCCCCGCCGCCTGGGCACCCTCGCGCAGGGCCGCGAACGAGACGCCGGGGATTGTCCCACCCTGCATCCGGACCACGCCATCAACGATCACGGTGTCGACGTCGTCGCCGATGCCGCAATCAACCAGGCTCTTGATCGGGTCGCGCACGGGGCCGTAGCGCAAGCTGTCGCGCCCGGTCAGGTCGATGGTGACGATGTCGGCCTTCGTGCCGGGAGCGAGCCGGCCAAGGTCCCAACGCCCGACCGAGTGCGCGCCGCCCAGCGTCGCCGCCGTGAACACCTCGGCCGCGGTCGCTGCCTTCAGGTTGCGGCTGGCGATCTTGCCCATGTACGAGGCGTTGCGCATCTGCAGGATCATGTCGCGCGGGTAGGTGTCGGTGCCCAGCGCGATATTGATGCCGGCTCGGCGATAAGACTGCCAGTTGTCCAGGAAGCGCCCGCGCCGGGCCACGTTCACCGGGCAATGCGAGATCGAGCAGCGATGCGCGCCCATGATCTCCAGGTCGTGGGATCCGGAATAGTTCGCCAGCGGGTTATCGGCAGTGAAGTTGCCGTGGCCGATGTTGAGTGTGGCCGACATCAGGCCGACATGGCGCAGCAGCTCCACCGACGTCATCTGGTGCTCGCGGATGATGTCGAACACCTCGTGGATGTTGTAGGCGGCATGGATCGCCACCGGCAGGTTCCGCTCCCGCGCGGCGGCGGCGGCCTTGCGTAGGAGATCCACGGTGCAGGTCTCGATCTCGCGCGGCACCAGGATGCCGCGGACGCGGTCGCCATGCGCGCCTTGGTTACGCCCGATGAAGTCCAGCGCCAGCTCGAACTCCCGCTCGCCCGCCGCCTCGTCAATGACGCGCACCAGCTTGCCGTCCTCGCCGCCGACCCAGCGGCCGCTGTCGAAGCCGGGCCCGAGGTAGGCGCGGTTACCCAGGGCGCCGACCTCCTGCAGCAGCGCCTCCTGTACCCGCAGCTGGCTGCCGAACTCCACGAAGGTGGTGATGCCGTTGCGCAGCAGCTCGGCGGCGGTGAACCGGGCGTTCAGCGTCAGCTCCTCGGCAGCGGCATTGTCATCCGGGCGCACGTAGCGGACGTCGCCGCCGACCCGGGTGCCGGCGCGCGCGACGCTGATCTCGTAGAACGGCTGGCCGAAATAGTCCGGCCGCCCGATATCGGAGATCAGCCGGTGCGAGGCGCGGTGGCCGGAATGCACGTGGGTGTCGATGAAGCCGGGGATGACCAAGCGGTCGCGCGCGTCCATCTCCTCGTCGACGCGGCCGTCGAACCCGGCGCCGACGAACAGGATGACGCCGTCCTGCCAGACGATCTCGCCGCCGCGCCAGAGCGTGTGCCCGCCGTCATGGCCCACCAGCCAGCCGCAGGTCATGCGCGTGCGCTTGCCCTCCATGATCAGCTCCCTGGTTCCGCGGCGATCTCGGGAAAGAACAGCTCGCGCCAGTCCGCCGGACGCTGCCTGAGCATCCCCGTGCGGGCGAGGAACTCCGACAGCGCGCCGCTGTTGGCCGGCACCGTACCGTACGCCATCTCGGGGTCCGCCAGGCACGTCTCGATGAGGGCGACCGGCAGCTTCGACTGCTCCGCCTTCAGGTAGATCGCCGCCGCCTGCTCGGGATGCTCGGCGATGAAGCGGTCCGCATCGTGCAGGGCGGCGAACAGGGCGGCGTACACCTTGGGATTTTGGCTGCGGAATCCCGCCGTCGTCCAGGCCGCCAGCGACGTGGTGGGCGTGCCGAACACCTCCGTGCTAGACCACACGCGATGCACGTCCGGTTTATCGCGCAGCTGCTGGATGAACGGCGCCGCGAAGGTGTAGCCGTCGACGACGCCGTTGCGCGTCAGCACGGCGGTGGCGCCTTCCGGCTGCGCCAGCCCGACGGTCATCTCGGTCAGGCGCCCCTGCTGGCCAGGACCGAACAGGCGCTCGGATGCGATCTGCAGCATGACCGCCGGCACCGACACCTTCACGGCGGGCAAGCCGATGCGGTCCTTGTCTGTCAGGTCCGCCAGGGTCTTCAGCCCGGGTTGATAGGTCAGCAACTCATAGGGCATCGCCGATAGGGCAGCGATTCCAAGCATCGCCCGGGTGCCGCTCTGCCGGGTCTTGTCCCAGGCCACCATCATGGCCGTGATGCCGCCGCTGCCGATATCGAGCGAGCCGGAGAGCAATCCGTCTGCGATGTCGGGTGCGCCGGTGAAGTTGTGAATTTCGACCGGGATCGGCGCCAGGCCGGCCCGCTGCATCGCCGCGTCCAGCAGCCCGGCATCGCGCACCACGTAAAGCGGCAGGTAGCCAAGGCCGAATTGCACGCCGACCCGCAGCACCGGCACCTCCGCCCGCACGGGCAGCGCCAACGCCGTCAGTAGGCCGAGGCCCAAGCTCAAGCCAGCTAGGAACAGCCTCATCAAAATTTCCCTTTGTGCAGCGGCGTCACATGCCCCACCGGCGGATTGTAATGGCCTCGGCGGTGCGGAACACCACGCCCTCGAAGAACAATCCGATCAGGATGATCGCCAGCAAGCCGGCGAACACGCTTGGCGTGTCCATTTCCGCGCGGCTCTCGTAGATGAACCAGCCGAGCCCGCCGGAGTGGGAGGAAACGCCGAACACCAGCTCAGCCGCGATCAGGGTGCGCCAGGCAAAGGCCCAGCCTACACGCAGCCCAGTCAGGATCGAGGGGACAGCTGCTGGGAGCAAGATGTATACGACCAGGCGCAGGCCGCGCAGGCCGAGGTTGCGGCCCGCCATACGCTGCGCCTGCGGCACGGCCAGGAAGCCGGTATGGGTGTTGAGCGCCACCGCCCATAGGACGGAATGCGTGATGACGAACACCAGACTGAAGCTGCCGATGCCGAACCAGATCAACGCCAGCGGCAGCAACGCGATCGCCGGCAGCGGATTGAACATGGCCGTCAGGGTCGCGAGCACGTCGCCGCCGCCGGGCAGCGTGACGGCGGCCGTGGTCAGGACCGCGGCGCCGAGCACGCCGAGGGCGTAGCCGCCACCCAGCACGCGCAGGCTGGACAGCAGCCGCGCCGGCAGCTCGCCGCTGATGCATGCGTCGACCATCGCCCCCACGGTCTGCGACAGCGTGGGCACGATCAGCGTGTCGCCGAGCATGCGCGCGTATGCCTCCCAGACGATTGCGAAGACGGCCACCACCAGCAACCGGCGAGCCAGCGCATGGTCCAGCGCGTGGCGCCATGGCGGCAAGGCGCGCACGGCCGTCCCTGCGTCCGGCAGCGGCAGCAGCAAGGGAAACTCGACGTCGATCCGGGCCGGCGGCTCGGAGAAATGCGCGAGTTCAGCCATAGGTGGCGGCCCGCAGCTCGTTGAACAGCAATCCGTCGATGCGCTGACGCAGCGCTTGGAAGCGCGGAGCGGCGCGGTCCGCCTCGGTGACGTCGCGGCA
>CAXSFF010000378.1:0-4630 GCA_964236035.1 uncultured Acetobacteraceae bacterium | reverse complement strand
AGCCAAGCTCGCGCGCCAACTCGGCAAAGCCCTTCAGGTTCTCGGGCTTCAGCTTGCCGCTCGCCTTTTCCGCGTCCGTGACGACGATGGCGTTCAGCATCGGCAGGTCGCGGGCGCGGCCATACCGCACTAAGCGGCCGAGATGCCCGGCGGGCGACCAGTGCACCTTGTTGAAGGTGACGCCGCTTTCCGTGCTGATTTCCTTGAAGCTGACGCAGCGGCCCTCCTTGGCGGCGCGGGTCACGATGCCGAGCGACTTCTCGAAGTTCAGCCCGCCGGGGTAGCGGCGCTCGCGCTCCTCCTGCGCCGCCAGGTAGCGCTCGCGCTTGCCGCGACGGTCGGGATGGTTGTTGGCGATCAGGCTGTCGAGTTCGAGCTTGGTCTTGCCGCTGTAATCAATCGCCATGATGAAGGCTTCCTATCGTTATCGGCCCTGCGGCCGCGCGTGATGCGGGCCGGGCGGTGAAGCCGGCGGCACGCTCGATGGCGGCGCCGACTGCGAACACCGTCTCCTCGTCGAACGGCCGGCCCAGGATTTGCAGTCCCAGCGGCAGCCCGGCGGCGTCCAGCCCGGCCGGCACCGACATCCCTGGCACGCCGCCCAGGTTGGCCGGCACCGTGAACACGTCGTTAAGGTACATGGTGATTGGGTCGTCCATATTCTCGCCCTGCGCGAACGCCGCCGACGGCGCGGTCGGCGTCAGCAAGGCGTCCACTTGGCCAAAAACCTCGGTGAAATCCCGCAGGATCAGCGCCCTGACCTTCTGCGCCCTGGTGTAGTAGGCGTCATAGTAACCGGCCGACAATACATAGGTGCCGATCAGGATGCGGCGCTTGACCTCGGCGCCGAAGCCCTCGGCCCGCGTCCGCTCATACAGGTCGGCCAGGTCCTCGCCCTCGACCCGGCGGCCGAACCGCACACCGTCATAGCGCGCCAGGTTGGACGAGCACTCGGCCGGGGCGATGATGTAGTACGCCGCCAGACCATAGCGGGTGTGCGGCAGCGAAACATCAACGATGGTGGCGCCCGCCTCCCGCAGCCACGCCAGGCCCTGGTCCCACAGCGCGGCGATCTCCGCAGGCATGCCGTCCAGGCGATACTCGCGCGGCACGCCGATGCGCAGGCCACGCACCCCGCGGGCGCAGGCGGCGGCGAAGTCCGGCACGGCGAGGTCGGCGGAGGTGCTGTCGCGCGGGTCGAACCCCGCCATCGACCCGAGCAGGATCGCGGCGTCCTGCACCGTGCGGGCGAACGGCCCCGGGTGGTCGAGCGAGGACGCGAACGCCACCACGCCAAAGCGGCTGCACCGGCCATAGGTCGGCTTCATCCCGACGATGCCGCAGAACGACGCCGGCTGCCGGATCGAGCCGCCGGTGTCGGTCCCCGTGGCCGCCATCGCCAGTCCCGCCGCCACCGCCGCCGCCGAACCGCCGGACGAGCCGCCAGGCACCAGGGGCTTGCCGTCGGCGCGGGTCCACGGGTTGGTCACGGGGCCGAACGCGCTGGTCATGTTGGACGAGCCCATCGCGAACTCGTCGAGATTGGTCTTGCCCAGGAACACCGCGCCGTCGCGCAGCAGGTTGGCGCTCACCGTGCTCTCATACGGCGGCACGAAGCCCTCCAGGATGCGGCTGCCGGCGGTAGTCCGCACCCCGGCGGTGCAGAACAAGTCCTTTATCCCCAAAGGTATGCCTGCCAGCGGCCTGGCGTTCCCAGCCGCCAGGGCAGCATCGGCGGCATCGGCCTGGGCCAGCGCCAGTTCCGGCGTGACCGTGATGTAAGCGTTCAGCGCCGGGTTGAGCGCGTCCATCGCCGACACGTGCGCCTGCGTCAGCTCCCGAGCGGAAAACCGCCGTGCGCGCAAGCCGTCGCGGGCGTCGGCGAGGCTGAGGTCCGTCAGCTCCATCACTCGACCACCTTCGGCACGGTGAAGAACATGCCCTCGCGGCCGGGCGCGTTGGCCAGGACCTGCTCCGCGATGCCGCCGTCGGTCACCTGGTCGTCGCGCAGGCGCATCGCCATCTGGGTGCCGGTCAGCGGCTCGACGCCGTCCACGTCGACCTCGTTCAACTGCTCGATCCAGCCGAGGATGCCGTTGAGTTGCGCCTGCAAGGGCGCGACCTCGGCCTCGGCGACGCGGATGCGGGAGAGCTTGGCGATGCGGCGAACGGTCGCGGGGTCGAGCGACATGGGTGGCAAATTTCCTTTGACGGGATACGACCTTATACCATAACGGCCAACATGACGCTGTTCAACCTGACCGACCTGCACGCCCGGCTGCCGCGCAACGTCCGCCTGCTCGGCCTTGACCCCGGCAGCAAGACGGTGGGCCTGGCGCTGAGCGACGTGCGACGCGTGCTGGCCAGCCCGTTCGGGCAGATGCGGCGCGGCAAGCTGGCCGCCAACGTCGCCGAGATCATGAAGATCGCCAAACGCGAGGACGTCGGCGGCCTCATCGTGGGCCTGCCGCTGCAGATGGACGGCACCCTCGGCCCGGCGGCGCAGGCGGCGCGGGACTGGACGTTCGCGCTGACGGCGGCGACGGGGCTGCCGGCGGCGATGTGGGACGAGCGGCTGAGTTCGGCGGAGGTGAACCGCTCGCTGACCGAGCAGGGCGCCAGCCGGGCCAGGCGGGCCAGCTCGGTGGACCGGATGGCCGCTGCCGTCATCCTGCAGGCGGCGTTGGACTCGCTGCGCCGGGAAGCGGACGAAGCGTAGTCGTTCAATCCTTCAGGCGGGTCCGCAGCCTGCGCCAGCCGCTGCCCTCGACGACAGGGGTCGAGCCGTTGCGGTCTGACAGCTCGTCCAGCAGGCGCCGGGTGATGATGCCGCGGTGGCCATGCTCCCAATGGTCCTTCGCGTCCCGGTCGGCGATCCAGCCCGGCAACGGCAGCAGCAGGTGCCGGGACAGTCCTTCCAGCAGCGGCTCATAGGTGGCGCGCAACGCGGCCAGCGTCTCGCGCGTCGCCTCGCCGCCGGTCCAGCCAAGCTCCGCCTCGGCGAACTCGGCCTCCAGGCGGGCGTAGATTTCCGGCCCCAGGCGATCGCCGCCGTCGAAGGGCGTGGGGGGGATGACGAAGGAACGGCTGATCTCCACCACGACCTGCCGCGCCATGGTGAAGGTCATGCGCGCCTGCAACGGCCCCATCTCCTCGACTCCCACCAGGATGGCGGCGCAGGTGTCCATGATCGCGGCGAGGGCCGCCAGCCAGGACTGGTTGTCGTGCTGCGACCGGTAATAGACCAGCATCGGGTAGGACAGGTGGCTCTCCAGCAGGTCCGAGCCCCAGATCTCCCACTCCCGCAGCAGGTCGTCGAGCTTGTCGAGCCCGCCGGTCTCGGCATGGCGGCACAGCATGGTGCAGGCGGTGGGCGGGGAGCCGGCGCGCCCGTCGAGCTGGATCACGTGCGCCTCGCGCCGCGAGAACAGCTGGTACAGCACGGGCAGGTAGCCGATGACGATGGCGATGAAGCCGATGCCGATGCCGGCCTCGAACACGCTGACGATGCGGGCCGCCGCGGAGTGCGGCACCACGTCGCCGTAACCCAGGGTGAAGAAGGTGACGCCGCTCATGTAGAGCTGCTCGGACCAGGCGGAGCGGTGGTCGGCGGGCTGCAGCACCCACTCGAACGTGCCGAACGCGAGGATCAGCCCGCTCGCCCACAAGGCGAACAGCAGCACCATCGACAGCGCGCCGAACACGCTGAGGAAGCGCTCCCGCTGCGGCCCGGCGGGCAGCCGGGTGCCGATCGACGACCAGGCGTTCCAGGCCGTCCTGAAATACAGCCGCATGAGCCGCAGCCGGCGCTGCACCCGGCGCGGCAGCAGCATGACCTCGAACGCGTCCTGCAGCACCACAACGAGCAGGCAGAAGGCGGCAAGGCCGGCGAGAATGAACGTCATGTTCCATCAACGCCACAGGCTTGTGTTAGTTAGGAAGCTACTCCGGGTCCGGCGGCACCGGGCTGCAGGCAGTGGCCGTCGCCCGCGCCAGCAGCACCATGCGCCGCGCCGCCACCCCGGCGCCCGCCATGTCGCCCAGCACGTGCGCCAGCAGCGGGTTCGACAGCAGCGCATGGGTGGCGGCGTTCACCGCAGCCTCCGACCCGGCGACCAGCCCCGCCGCCAGCATGGTCCGGCGCAGCAGCCCGACGGTGCCGAGCAGCCCGGGCCGCATGCCGTACAGCGCCGCCACCTGCCGCACCAGCCGCAGCCCGCGCCAGGCGATCAGCAGCACCACCAGCGACGGCGACGGCGTGGCCGCGATGCCCGCCGCCGTCTGGAACGCGGCGGTGCGGCCCAACGCGTCGGCGCGCAGGCGCATGGTGGCCACGGGACCGGCGCGCAGCAGGCCGACGATGGCATCCGGATCGTTGGCGGCGTCGATCGCGGGCAGCAGCGCGGCGGCCTCCGGCAGGGTGGCGGCCCAGCGCCGGGCCGCGGCATGGATGCGCCGGCCATCGCCGCTGGCCAGTTCCAGGCGCAGGCGGTCCACCCGGCCCAGCGCGAACAGGCTACGCAACTCGCGGCCGACCGAGGCGAACAGCAGGCCGAACCCGAGCGCGGCGACCGCCAACGTGGACCAGCCAAGCCAGAGCGCGCGGTCGAACTCGGCGGCCACGAAATTG
>CAXSFF010000377.1:2124-4631 GCA_964236035.1 uncultured Acetobacteraceae bacterium | reverse complement strand
GATGTTCCTGCCACAAGGATTGCTGGGCCGGTTCGGGCATCGGCGCGCGTGACGCCGCTGTTGCAGGTCGAGGGCCTGTCGGTGCGGTTCGGCGGGCTGGCGGCGCTGACCGACGTCTCGTTGCAAGCGGCGCCTGGCGAAATCCTCGGCCTGATCGGGCCGAACGGGGCGGGCAAGACCACCTTCATCAACGCCGTGAGCGGCGCCGTGCGGTCCCATGGGCGGATCACCTTCGATGGCCGCCCGATCGCCGGGTTGCCGCCGTTCAAGGTGGCGCGGCTGGGGTTGGCGCGCACCTACCAGATCGTGCAGCCGTTCCCCGAGATGTCCGTGCTCGACAACGTCGCCGCCGGCGCGCTGCTGTCGCAGGCCGCCGGGTCGCTATCCCTGGCGCAGGAGCAGGCGGCGGCGGTGCTCGACCGCGTGGGCCTCGCCGACACGGCCGCGCGTCCGGCGGCGCACCTTACCCTGGCGCAGCGCAAGCGGCTGGAGGTGGCGAAGGGCCTGGCGGCACGCCCGCGCATGCTGCTGCTGGACGAGGTCAACGCCGGGCTGAACGCGTCCGAGGTGGAGCAGGCGCTGACCCTGATCCGCTCGATCGCCGCCGAGGGTGTCGCCGTGCTGCTGGTCGAGCACCTGATGCGCGTGGTGTCCGGGTTGTGCGACCGCGTGGCCGTGCTGCACCACGGCCGCCTGATCGCCGACGGTCCGCCCGCCGCCGTGCTCGCCGACCCGGCGGTGGTCGAGGCCTACCTCGGCCGCCGCTACGCCGAGCGGCTGCGCGTGCCGTGAGCCCGTTCCTGGAGATCGACCGCCTGGAGGCGGGCTATGGCAGCGTGCAGGTGCTTTGGGGCGTGTCGCTGCGGCTGCGGTCGCCGGGGATCGCGTGCCTGGTCGGCAGCAACGGCGCGGGCAAGACGACCTTGCTGCGCACCCTGTCCGGGCTGTTGCCGGCCCGCGCCGGCACGGTCCGCTTCGGGGGCGAGACGCTGACGGGGCTGCGTCCGGACCAGGTGCTGGCGCGCGGCGTCGCCCACGTGCCGGAGGGCCGCCGCCTGTTCGCCACGCTGTCGGTGGAGGACAACCTGCTGATGGGCGCGTACGGCCACCGCGCCGCCGGGCCGCGTGGGCTGGAGCGGGCGTACGCCCTGTTCCCCCGCCTGCGCGAGCGCCGCCGCCAGGACGCGGCGACGCTGTCGGGCGGCGAGCAGCAGATGTGCGCCATCGCGCGCGGGCTGATGTCGGAGCCGCGGTTGCTGCTGATCGACGAGCTGTCGCTGGGGTTGGCGCCGCGCCTGGTGGATGAGCTTGCGGTTGCGTTGGGCGGGATCGCGGCGGGCGGCACCAGCATCCTCCTGGTGGAGCAGGATGTCGCGACGGCGCTGGACCTGGCGGCGGAGGGGTTCGTGCTGGACCGGGGACGGATCACCCTTGCGGGGGCGGCGTCGGCGCTGGCAGCGGACCCGCGGGTGCGGGAGGCTTACCTTGGGGTGTAGTCACATGGTGACCATAAGTTTGGGCCGTGTTAGTCTGTAGCTGGGCCGATCCGGGTCTGTGTCGCTGGAGACGCACCATGGAACTATCGATACGCGAGGCCAAAGCCCGCTTCACGGAAGCCGCCGCTGCGGCGGCGCGCGGCGAGCGCGTGGTCGTTACCAAACATGGCCGTCCCTTCGTCGAGCTGGTCCCCGCGCAAAGGGTAGCCGGCATGGATTTCGAGAAGGCAGCCATCGTCCGCCGTGAGCTGGGGCTTGATGGCATCACTATCGTGTCGCCGGCTGATTTCGACGATCCAGCCTTCAGCCGCCAAGTGCTCGGCCTCTTGGATTGAGGCTGCTGCTCGACACGCATATCGTGATCTGGGCGGCACTGGACCCGAATGCGTTGTCGGATGCTGAGCGCCGATGGATGGCGGAAGCCGATGCGCCGCTTGTGCTTTCGGCTGTGGCAGTCTGGGAACTCCAGCTGAAATGGCACAGCTTCCACATCTCCGGAGAGCGGAAAGGTCCGGTCGGCCCCGCAGCCGTGGTGGCGTTTGCCGCAGCGATGGATTGGGAGTTCCTGCCGCTGACCGCTCGTCACGCCGCTGCCGAGCTTGCGTCTCCGCTCGAACACAAAGACCCGTTCGACGAGTTGCTGCTCGTCCAGGTGCAGGAAGAAGGCATGCGGCTGCTTACCCGCGATGCCAAGCTTGTCGGCCATCCATTTGCCGTGGCGGGAGGGAAAGACTGATATCAACGGCATCGGAGACTGACCTCTGAGCCGTCGTTGCGAAGAGCGCTTGCGACGTGGCGATCCAGGGCCGCGCGGCAGGTTCTCGTCGCCTGGATTGCCGCACCGCCAAGCGGCGGTTCGCAATGACGGGTATCAGGCTGATGGTCTAAAGGCATGCAGGCCAGGTGCTGCCCCGCGCCGATCGTTCCTTTTTGAAAGTCGCGCATCGTTCGATGGTGAAAGACGTTCCTCGCCCAACGTCGGCCGTGCTGCTGATCAGCCAGGATCAGCGC
>CAXSFF010000377.1:0-2024 GCA_964236035.1 uncultured Acetobacteraceae bacterium | reverse complement strand
GAAAGACGTTCCTCGCCCAACGTCGGCCGTGCTGCTGATCAGCCAGGATCAGCGCTGGCACGACGCATGCGCCGCCGCGGTCAACGCGCTCGGCCCGGGCCGTGTGGACGTCGTCGGCGACCCGGCGGCGGCGTTGCGCAACCTGATCGCCGCGGGCGATGGCTACACCCATCTTCTCGTGGACGTAAGTTTCGCCGCCGGCTGGCTGGACGTGCTTGGCGGCCTGACCTCTGGTGAGATGGGGACGGGCATATCGCTGGTGCGATTGGGGACGAGCGACCGGACCCCCAGCAACGCGCCGACGGTGCCCACTCCCGATGTGCCGCTGCTGATCCAGGCCTTGACGGCGGCGCGCGCCCCGTCGCCGCGGCCGTTGACCCGGCCCGAGATCGTCACGGCGCTGGAGCACGGCCACGTCACCTGCCGTTTTCAGCCGATCATCCGCATCGCCGACCGGCGGCCGGTCGGGCTGGAGGCGCTGGCCCGCGTCAATCACCCGGTGCACGGCTCGTTGCCGCCCAGCATGTTCGTTCCGCAGTTGGAGCGGCTGGGCCATTCGTTGCCGCTGGCAGATGCCGTGTTCCAGAGCTGCCTGAGCCTGATCGGGGCCGAGTTCCTCGGCGCGCATGACCTGTTCCTCTCGATCAACCTGCCGCTGGATGCGCTGTTGCTGCCGGAGACCCTGACCCGGATCGACGCGCGCCGCACCGCCGCCAGGATGCCGGCCGCGCGCCTGCTGATCGAAATGACCGAAAGCCGCCCGGTGCAGGACATCCCCATGCTGGCGGCGGCGCTCGCTCGTTGGCGGGCACTGGGCTATCGCCTGGCGATCGACGACATGGGCCCGGACATGATAAACCAGGCCGGCCTGTTCGACATGGCGTTCCACGCCGTCAAGCTCGACAAGCAGATCGTGCTGCGTTCCCGCGCCGACGCCCTGGCGCGCCGCTACCTGCAACGCACGGTCGCCCTGGCGCGGTCCCGCTCGCTCACCGTCATCGCCGAGGGCATCGAGGACCAGGCGATGTGGGACCGGATGGCGGAGATCGGCGTCGACCAGGCCCAAGGCTTCATGATCGCGCGCGCGTTGCCGGCGGCGGCGCTGCCGGTCTGGCTGGACCACTGGAACCAGCGCTGATATCGACGACGTTGACCGACCGCTACGCTTCTCCTCCTCCCCTTGCGGGAGGAGGGGTGGCCACGCCAATCACCGGGCGCGCGGCACCCCTCCCCCAGCCCCTCCCGCAAGGGGAGGGGAGAAGAGATGGACACTAATGCCGTTGGTATCAGCTACGCGTTGCTGCCGGAATAGACCTGGCGATACAGCGCCACGATCTCCGCCTTGCTCGGGACGCGCGGGTTGTTGGCCGGGCTGCCAGATGCGAGCGCCTGCTCGGCCATGGTGTCCATCGCCGCCTCCCACTCTGCCCAGGCGATGCCGTAGCCCTGCGGCGAGGGCACCCCAAGGTCGCGGTTGAGCGCCACCAAGCCATCGCACAACGCCTCGCTGGCGGCCACGTCATCGCCATCGCTGGTGAAACCCACGGTCCGCGCCGCGGCGGCGTAGCGGGCGCTTGCCGCCTCAAGCCCGAACCGGGTCACGGCGGGCAGCAGCATCGCATTGGACAGCCCGTGCGGCACGTGGAAGCGGGCGCCGATCGGGCGCGACATGCCGTGTACCAGCGCCACCGAGCTGTTGCAGAACGCCATTCCGGCCTGGGTCGCTCCCAGCATCATGCCCTCGCGCGCCGCCGGGTTGCGCGGCTCGGCATAGGCGGTGCGCAGGTGCCGGCCGATCAGGCCCATCGCCGCCACCGCCAGCGCGTCGGACACGGGGTTGGCCCGGCGCGACACGTAGGCCTCCAGCGCATGGGTCAGGCTGTCGACCCCCGTGTCGGCGGTGGTACGCTTCGGCACCGAGAAGGTGAGCTCGTAATCCACGATCGCGGCCAGCGGCAGCGCGGCAAGCCCGGCGATCAGCATCTTCTCGCCGCGTTCGGTGTCGGTGATGACGGTGAAGCGCG
>CAXSFF010000376.1:0-4634 GCA_964236035.1 uncultured Acetobacteraceae bacterium | reverse complement strand
CTGACCGATATCGGCATGGTGCCGTAAACCTCTTTTATCGAACAGCCTCTTAGGCGCACATAAGGGTTGTCGCGCCGGAACGCGGCGTGTGCGATGCTGGCAGTGTCGTCGGGCATCGACGGGAGCGACATGGAAAGGCCTTCAAGGCAGAAGACCTAGGCAACGCCAAAGCCGGCCCGAACGCTTCAGACTTCGCCAACAGTGTCCAAACGTTTGTCATACTTGTCTACCTCGGCCAAATCGGGCAATTGTCCTTGTCGCAAGCGTCTTCATCAGCGCTTCTGAAGCGTCTCCACGATGCCCGCGAACACCCGCTCAAGCAGACGCGGCTGGTACGCAGCACGATAGTCGTGCGAATTCTCGGCAACGTCGGGAAGCGGCGCGATCGGTTCAAAGCTTGTGGTGGGTTTAGCGGCGATGCCCTCGGGCCCTGCGCGTTGGATCAGCAGCGTAAGCTCGTTCATGTGGATCAGGAAGTCAGGTGGCATCGGCTGCGGTCGGTCTTCGCCGATGGCACGGGTCATCTCAGCAATACCCAGCATCTTGTCCTGAGCGTAGATTTCGCGGCGACGAAGCCAACTGACAAACCTGTGCTTAAACGAGCGCCCAACCCCGCGTTCGGCCTCCACCGCGTGCGACTTCCAGCGGCGCATTAACGTGAGCCGCCTCCCCCTAATGCCAAAAGGCCGCCCGATCAGGGGCTGGGTGCGCACGGTGTAGGCCTTGCGGGCACTGAGGCTGACCTTGGAGAAGCGTTCGAGACGCACGGGCGTTTGATCGTGAAACGCGTTGTCCGCTGACAACTCGCCGCTGTCGCCGATGATACGCATGCCGTGGTCGCGTGGCGCGACCCAACTGCAGGTGACCCGGGCGACCACCCCGTTTGCGAAATCGAGACAGGCCACGGACAGGTCCGGCGTGTCTGCGGGCGACAGCGGCGTTGCGGTCTTGTGCTCGATCAGACACCTGGAAAACGCGGTCACTGAGGCTACAGGGCCGAACATCGCGCACATCCACACCAAGTGGTAACCGACATGCTCCACTGTGCAGCCCTCCTGAAGCTCCTCGACATACGGGAAGTGCGCCCCTGTCGGGCTCTGGACCATCTCGAGGTTCATCAAATGCGCCGGGTTGTCATCAAGTTCGGCGTAGACCAGGACCGGCTTGCCGATGGCCCGGTCGAGGACCGCCTTCCACATCGTGCTAACAGCGTCGCAGTACAAGTTGCAGGGCGCGCCCGTGAGCACGAGCCCGCGGGTCTGCGCGAGCCCGAACAACGCGCGAGTCTGGTCAAGGTCGGTGGTCAGCGGCTTTTCGGAATAGACGTGCTTGCCGGCCTCCAAGGCATGCCGGATGGTGACGTAATGTGACCCTATACTGGTGAGGTTGACCACGACATCCACCGCCGGGTCCGCGAGCAACGCGTCGTAGCTGGAATAGACGGCAAAGCCGTAGTGCTGGGAAACAGTCCGCAAGCGCGTGGCGTCTATGTCATACACCCCACAAACCTCGAGTTCCGGGTATGCCCACTTGGTCCGCATGTAGATGTCGAACACATAGCCGCAACCAACGAAGGCGATCTTCATGCCAAGCTGTCTCCTGTCGGCGTCTGATACCGAACAGCGTCGCGGATCAGATCGATGGTGGCGGCCGTCGCGATGCTGTCGCTCAGCGGCATGGTGCCGCTTTCGAGGGCGCCGCGCCCGATGCAGGCACGCACCTCGTCCGCCTCGTAGTGGTAGCCGTTGCCGGCGTAGCGATAGGCCTCGGCACGCCCGAGGCTGCGGCTGGATCGGTCGGTACGCTGCGCGACAGCGTGCACCAGGGCGTGCTGGCGAAGCCGGGCGCGCCAGCCAAGCAGACCCTGCTCCATACGCTGCGGCGCTTGGTGCGAGACGATCAGGCCATAGGGCCGCACGATGGAGCCGCGCAGGCGAACCATGCCGCCACTGCCCAAGACCTGGAAATCGTTCGGAGCCCATGCGCGCAGGCTGACAAAAAAGGACCCGATGACTCCGGCGGGATAGCGCAACTGGAACGCCGCGTCCTCGTCGATGCCGGACGGGCTGATCGTGCCGATTGCCTGCACCAATGTCGGCGAGCCGAACAGCCATTGCCCAAGAGAAACCGGATAGGCTCCGAGATGCGCGAGCGCCCCGCCCCCGAGCTCAAGATCGAATAGTCCGTTCGCCTCAGACACCTGCGACGTGCCGAAATTGCCCGAAACTAGCCTGACCTCGCCGATGCTGCCCTTCGCCAGCTTGTCCCGCATCGCCTGCGCCGCCGGAAGGAAACGCGTCCACATCGCTTCCATGGCAAAGACGCCATTCGACCGGGCGGCTTCGGCGATCCGCCGGGCCTTGGCTGCGCTGGTCGCGAACGGCTTTTCGACCAGGATGGGAAGTCCTGCCTCGATGCACAGCAACGCATGTGCCGCATGCATCGAGGGCGGCGTAGCTATGTAGACGGCGTCGACGCTGCCCAAGGCTGCGGCCTCGGCATAGCCGGCAACCGCACGCTCCACGTGCATCGCAGCCGCAAACTTCTGAGCCTGCTCAAGAGAGCGAGAGGCGACGAACGCCGCCCTAGCGTTGCGCGCAGCGGCGAGGCCGGCAACGAATTTTACGGAGATGGCACCCGTGCCGAATATGCCCCAACGGAAGCGCGTCATCCGGCGCAAACCAATGCCCTGACACCTTCGTCTTGATGCATGCAGCGGCACAAGGCGCCGGATCGTATCGTGAAGACAGCACCAGGCAGCATCAGGCATTCGATCCCGTGATGGTCAGTTCCTTATTGGTAAAGTACCTATTCTAGCACGCCCAGCCGCCGGTGAGACAGCCCCTTCGCCAACGCTCTGGCCAGCAACCGATCAGGTACGATATCGCGGGATCTGCCGTCATGGCGAGTCGAACCGGCGGTAACGGGAATTATCCAGGTACGCGCGGCGGGTGTGGACCGTCGCTGTGGCGTCGAATGGCCTTTCCGACGTTCGACGTGGCGCTGTGGACAAATGCTTGGCCGCAGCCGGCCCGTGCGTCAGCCCAGGCATGCTTCTGCCCGTGCCTGAGGGCAAGCCGGCGCTCCAGCCAGGGGCTGGCCCCGACTTTGAGCATGCGAGATTGCCTTGGCTTGCGTTGCATGGACGTGTAGGTGACACTAGGCCTCTGTTAGAGCAGATCTCAACTTTCGGGTTTCTGCCAGTGGCCGCAGGCGGTTGCTTAATGCCACGCAAGGGGTAACGGGATTGGACGACATCTACGAGCGCCTCTCCGGAATTTTTCGAGACGTGTTCGAGGATGATTCGATCGTTGTCACCTCGGAGCTGACGGCGGCCGACGTGCCGGAGTGGGACAGCCTCAGTCACATCCGCCTAGTGCTCGCCGTACAGAAGGCGTTCGGGGTCAAGTTCTCCGCCGCGCAGACCGCAGAGCTGAAGAACGTGGGTGACCTAGCGAAGCTGATCAGCAGCAAGTCTGCCGCTGCGTGAGCGCCCAGCTCTATACCGAGCTGGCATGGCTGCCTCGCGCACCGGAGGATTTCAATGCCGCCTGCCGGGCGTTGGGCGCCGATCCGATGCCGGGCGCCGGCTTTCGTGCCCTAGCCGGATACGGGCTGGACGATACGCAGCTCGGGCGGTTAGGACGCGCCATCACCAGGGCAGCGCAGGACGGCCGGCCGCTCGCCCCGTTGCAGCCGTTCCGCCTGGGCGTGCTGGGTAACGCCACACTCGACTTGCTGGCACCGGTGCTCGTCGCGAGTGCGGCCCGGCACGGGTTGGCGCTAGAATGCGTGATCGCTGAGTACGGGCAGACGACGCAGGAGGCGCTCGATCCGGCTGGACGGATCAACACGGCGCGGCCGGACGCGGTATTGCTGTGCATCGACTATCGCGGCTTGCCGCTGCGGCTCGTACCGGGCGATGCGGGCCAGGAGCACGCCGATATCACGGTGGCGCTGGCGCATCTCGACGCGGTGCGTGGCGGCATCCATGCGCATGCCCGGGCACCTTGCATCGTACAGACGCTGGCGCCGCCGCCGGAGAGCCTGTTCGGCAGCTTCGACCGCCGGGTGCCGGGCACGCAGCGTCGTGTGATCGAGAAGCTCAACCGCGCCCTGGTAGACAGCGTGGACGGCAGCGAGGATTTGTTGCTGGACGCAGCGGCGCTGGCGGAGACGGTGGGGCTGGGCACCTGGCATTCGCCGGCGCTGTGGAACCTCGCGAAGCTGCCTTTCGACAACTTGTGCCTGCCAATCTACGCCGAACACGTGGCGCGGCTGCTCGCGGCGCTGCGCGGGCGCAGTCGCAAGTGCCTGATCCTCGACCTCGACAACACCTTGTGGGGCGGGGTGATCGGCGATGACGGGCTGGAGGGCATCCGGATCGCGCAGGGCGATGCGACTGGGGAGGCCCACCTCGCGGTCCAGCAGTTTGCGCTGTCTCTGCGCCGTCGCGGCATCGTGCTAGCAGTGTCGTCGAAGAACACCGACGAGGTAGCGCGCGTGCCGTTCCGCGAGCATCCGGAGATGCTGTTGCGCGAGGAGCATGTCTCGGTGTTCCAGGCCAACTGGAACGACAAGGCAACCAACATCCGTGCGATTGCCGAAGAGCTTTCGTTAGGTTTGGACGCGAT
>CAXSFF010000375.1:0-4647 GCA_964236035.1 uncultured Acetobacteraceae bacterium | reverse complement strand
GTCGAAGAACACCAGGTAGGTGCGCGCCGGGGTGACGGCGACGGGCGGCTGCGCCTGGACCGGCGGCGGCGGCGGCGCGGTGTTGAAGGCGTAGCGCACGCCGAGCATGATGCTGTGGTTGAAGTCGTCCGAGATGGACTGCTTCGGCCCGGTGGCGACGCGCGGGGCGAAGTACTGCTCCCTGTAGGCGCGCTGGCCGACCTCGCCCATGAAGCGGTACTCGGCCGTGAACGACAGGCCGGGCACCAGGTTATAGACCGGGAACGAAACGCCGGCGATGGCCTGGTAGGCCAGGTTGTCGTTCTGCCCCGTGCTGCGCAGGAACTGGCCCGGCGCTGAAATGTGCAGGTTGCTGAACTGGTTGTGCATGTAGCCGCCGCCGCCGCCGACGTACGGGACGACCGGCGCGTTGATCGGGATGTCATACAGGACGTTGAGGAACACCCCCAGCTTGTATTCGTCGCCGCCGGCGCTGGTCGTCCTCAGCGCGCCGCCGGTCTTCAGCTGGACGATCTTGTTGTCGTAGCCGGCGCCCTGCACCTCGAAGCGCAGGCCGTTGCCGAGGCCGTAGCCGATGCTGCCGACCACCACGGGGCCGACGTTGAAGCGGTAGTCGCCGCCCTTGCCGAGGTTGCGCGGGCCGTTCGACGTGATCGACTTGACCGCTTCGGTCTGCAGGATGTTGCCGCCCGCGCCAGCGCCGATGTACAGCCCGTCGACGGGCTGCGCGTGAAGCGCGAACGGGGCGGCCAGGACGGTGGCGGCCAGCAGCGCATTACGGAGCTTCATGTGTTCTCTCCTCGTTAAAAACCTGCGCCAAGACGCAGCCAGCGGTCCGGATGGGCGCGCAACGCCTGCCCCGGGCTTTTCGGTAGCGCACATTACCACTGGAAAACGAAGTCGGGAGGTGGCTGTGGCAAATTCCTGATCGATGTGGCGGATGTGCCACATGACTTCGGGCAATCAAGCAACAGTGATTGCAGATCAACGGCATCTGGTCCCGGCGCTACAGGATCTTGCCCTGGAAGGACGGCAAAAGCTCTGGGGCCTCGAACTCCAGCACCCACAGGTCCGGATCGAACCGTAGCTGCCGCGCCACATAGGCGTCGGCGGCCGGCTCATCCACCGGCTCGGCGCCGGTGCCGCGCAGCCAGGCCACGTCGCCCTCCCCTGCCCGCACCTGCGACAGCACGACGAACCCGGTGCGGCCGCGCAGCACCACCAGGATGCCACCGGCATCGGCGTCGCCGGTGCGCACCACCACCCCTGGCTGGCCGCCTTGCGCGCCCAGCCGCAGCGCCGCCTGCACCCAGAACTTCGCCTTCACCCGAGCTTCCGACATCCTATGATCCTTCGCCCCTTTGCTTCGCGGCGCAACGCTCTTGAACCCATGGCCGGGCTTTGTCACACAGTGCGGAATGGCCGATGCACCCAAGACGATGACCGACGCGCAACGCGAGTACGAGCGCAAACGCGCCCAGAAGGCCGGCATGACCCTGGATAAGTGGCTGGAGGCCAAGCAGAAGCAGGCCGCCCCGAAGCCGGCCCGACCGCAGCGCAAGCCCGGCCTGCTGTCTCGCCTGATCGACCGGGCGCATCGGCCGCTGAAGAAGCCCTGATCGCCGCCCACGCGGATTGGAGCGTCGACCCGCGCAAACGCTGGATCAGCGTCGCCCATGGCGAGCCTGGCGCCTGGCGCGTCGCGGCGCCGGCCCCCGTTGGCGACGTCGGCACGGTGCTGGCGCGTTTGGCGGCTCGCGGCGGGGCGGTAGCGCTGGGCGTGGATTTCCCGCTCGGACTGCCGCGGGCCTATGCGGCGCGCCACGCCGCGCAGGCGGATTTCCCGGCCTTCCTCCGCGCCTTGGGCGCACGCCCATGCTTCTTCGAGGTCTGCGGCAGCCTGGAGGACCTGGCGCCGGACCGCCCGTTCTACCCGATGCGCGGCATCGCCGGCATGACCCGGCGTTCGCACGCGCTGGCCTTGGGTCTCCCCGACGCCGACGCCCTATCGCGCCAATGCGACCGCGCCACCGCCGACCGGCCCGCCGGGGCGCCCCTGTTCTGGACCCTGGGCGCCAACCAGTCTGGCAAGGCCGCCATCGCCGCCTGGCGCGACCTGCTGCTGCCGGCGCTGATGGCCGGGTTCCCGCTGGCGCTGTGGCCGTTCGACGGCCCCTTGCTGCCCCTGCTGCGGCCAGGGCGCGTGGTCGTGGCGGAGACCTACCCGGCGGAGGCCATGCGCCAGCTCGGCCTGCGCATGGCCGGCAGCAAGCGGCGGCAGGCCGACCGCAAGGCGCTGGCTGCCCCGTTGCGGACGGCGCTGGCGGAGTGCGGGGCCATGCCTGACCCGGCGATGGCAATGGCGATCGATGCCGGGTTTGGCGCCGATGCGGCGGGCGAGGACCGTTTCGACAGCGTGCTGGGGCTGCTCTGCGTGCTCGCCGTGTGCGCGGGCCGCCGCACCGACCAGGCGCCAGATGACTCGTGGATACGCAACTGGGAGGGCTGGGTGCTGGGCCAGGCCGCACCCGTGACCCCGTAGCGTGGTCGTTCAGCAGTAATTCATCTTTGCCGGGCATATCTCGTCAAGCCCGACCGATGCGGATGGGAGCAACTGGGAATCTTCATGTGAGACCGCCCTTCAAAGACCTGGCCTCGAACGACCTGGTCGCGAACCGCGGCGAGAACGCCCGCCTGGCGATCCGGCTCGGGGTTGCCGGGATCGCCGGCCAGGCCGTCGCCGGTTGCGCGATCGTGTTCGGCGGCAAGCTGGCCGTGCCGTACTTGCTGTTCGGGCTGCAGGCCGACCAGTCCTGGGCTTGCGTCGCGGCGATATGCGGGTGGTGGGCCGTGGGCCTGTTCGTGACCGGCTTCAGCGCCAGGCGCATCGCCGGCATCGCCATGGCGGCGGGCCAGGCGTGTGCGGCGATGCGGGACCATACGGCCGCAATGCCAGCCGAACCTGTCCGTGCGGCTTTGGCGGCGAGCCCGGAGCCGGCCCAGGACCTGGCCCAAACCTCGGATCACCAAGTCCGCACGATGGCGGCGGCGGCGGCTGAGACAGCGCGGCAGGCCCGCTCGCGCACGGCCACCCTGGCGGCGGCGGCCTCGACCGAGCAAGTGGCAGACGATGCGGCGGCCCTGGCGCAAGCCGTGTCCATCGACGCCACGGCCATGACGCAGGTGGCCGTGCAGCTGCAGGCCAGCCTGGACGAGACCCGCAAGCGGGGCAACGCCGCCGCCGCCAACGTCAAGCGCGTGTCCGATCAGGCCAGCCGCAGCAACCTGGCAATGACGGAGTTCGACACCGCCGCCGACCAAGTTGGCCAGGCGGTGGCGTTGATCGCCGGCATCGCCGCCCGGACCAAGCTGCTGGCGCTGAACGCCATGATCGAGGCAGCGCGGGCAGGAGAGGCCGGACGCGGGTTCGCCGTCGTCGCCGACGAGGTCAAGCTGCTGGCTCATCAGACCACCGTCACCACGAGCGAAGTCAAGCAGCTGGTCGCCAGCATGCGCCACGCGAGCAACGGGGTGACGGCCGCCCTGTTGAGCATCACCGACAATATCGGCCAGATGGTGGCCACCTCATCCCATGTGCGCCTGACGGTGACGGATCAGGCCGCGATGGTCGTCGGCATCGCACGCGATGCGAATATCCTGCAGGGGAACGCGAGCCGGATGAGTGTCCAGGCATTGGCCGCGGCCGGCTCCGCGCAGGCCACCAACGCTGCCGCCCAGGACATGCAGCGGGCCACCGACCTGCTGGCCGGCGACGCCGAGTCGCTGCATTGCGAGGCGGGCGCGCTCATCGTCAACGCCCAGGCCGCCTGAGCGAAAGTCGCCAACGGCTTCCCTCTCCCTCGCCGAGCGGCCAAACTACCGGCATGGCCAAACCGTCCGCGCGCTACGTCTGCCAATCCTGCGGCGCCGTCACCCCAAGGTGGGTGGGCCATTGCGAGGCCTGCGGCGAGTGGAACACCATCGTCGAGGAGGCGGTCGTCGCCCGCCCCGGCGCGCCCGCCACGGGAGGTTCCTTGGGCGGCAAGCCCGCCCGGCTGGCCTTCGTCGGCCTGGAAGGCTCCACCGCGCCGCCGCCGCGCGCGCAGACGGGGATCGCCGAACTGGACCGCGTGCTCGGCGGCGGCCTGGTGGCGGCGTCCGCGGTGCTGGTCGGCGGCGACCCGGGGATCGGCAAGTCCACTCTATTACTACAGGCGGCGGCCTCGCTGGCACGGGCCGGCAAGCGGGTGCTTTACATCACGGGCGAGGAATCGGTCGACCAGATCCGCCTGCGCGCCCGCCGGCTCGGGCTGGTGGACGCCCGGCTGGAGCTGGCCGCGGCCATCAACGTGCGCGACATCGCCCAGGCGCTGGAGCAGGCGGGCGACGCCGCCTTGGTGGTGATCGACTCGATCCAGACCATGTGGCTCGACTCCATCGAGTCGGCGCCCGGCAGCGTGGCGCAGGTCCGCGCCTGCAGCTTCGAGCTGATCCGCCTGGCCAAGCAGCGCGGCTTCGCCCTGGTGCTGGTCGGGCACGTCACCAAGGACGGCTCGATCGCCGGGCCGCGGGTGCTGGAGCACATGGTCGACGCCGTGCTGTACTTCGAGGGCGACCGCGGCCACCAGTTCCGCATCCTGCGCGGGG
>CAXSFF010000374.1:0-4651 GCA_964236035.1 uncultured Acetobacteraceae bacterium | reverse complement strand
GTGCTGCCGTGCTGCTGCCGCTCGGCCTGCTGTTCACCCTGTTCATCGCGTTCAAGTCGGGCTTCGTGCGCCATGACGAGCATGCGCTCATCGCGGCCGGCACGCTGGCGATGGTGCCGGTCCTGCTGGTCGCCGCGCTGCGCCCCCGCCGGCTGGCGGCGGCGGCGCTCATCGCCTTGTCTGCGCTGGCCTTCATCAGCCACCACTACCCGGGCTACGAATGGCCCTCGTTCGCCCGCGGACGCGACCGTGTGGCCATGGCCGCCTCGGGCGCATGGACCAGGATGGCCGACCCGGGCCGGCTGCCGCGGCTGTTCGACGCCTACATGGCCGCCGCGCGCACCGCCATGCCGCTGCCTTATGTGGCCGGGCCGACCGACATTTACTCCTCGGGCCAGATGATCCTGCTGGCGAACGGCCTTGAGTGGTCGCCGCGCCCGGCCCTGCAGAGCGTCACCGTGCTCGGCGAAACCCTGGCGAGAGCCGACCTGGATCACCTGCAAGGCGCCGACGGCAGGCATCCGCCTGTCCAGAACGTCTTCTACCGCGTCGAGAGCGAGGACAACCGCCTGCGCTCGACGGAGGACGGCCTGAGCTGGCCGGCCCTGCTGACCGAGTTCCGGGTCGAGGGCTATGATCGCGCGCTCGACACGGCGCTGCTGCGGCGGCAACCCGGCGCCCGCCCAGCGGCTCCCCCCGGTCCCACGCTGCACGACGGCCAGCACCGCCTGGGCGAGGACGTGGCGCTGCCCGCGTCGCCCACGGGGCTGGCCTGGGCGACCCTCGACCTGGAGCCGACGCTTGCCGGCCGCCTGGCATCGCTGCTGTTCCGGCCACCCTTGCTGACCATCGCCATCCAGTATGCGAACGGCCCGGTCGAGCGGTTCAGGCTGGTGTCGGCCCTGGCGCGGGCGGGCTTCCTGCTCACGCCGCGCGTCCTGAACACGGAGGATATGCTCTCCCTGCTGCTGCCGGAGCACCGAACGCCCGCCGAACGCCCCGTCTCGGTCAGCGTCACGGGGGAGAGCGGCACGCGCTGGCTATGGCAGCCGCGCTTCGCCCTGCGGTTGCAGGCAATGGACATCCCGGTGCAGGACCAGGTGCAGGCGATGCTGCTGCCTGCGCCGCTGACGCCGGCGCCGGTGGCGGCAGGGGACGCGGGCGCGGCCGACGCATGCGCCATCGAACTCGTCGATGGGCGCCCTGCCTCGGCGCAGCCGATCGGGGTGCAGGGGATTGCGGACGTAAGCGGCTGGAGCGTCATCTCCATCGCACGCGGCGAGGCGCCGGACCGTGTGCTGGTCCGCCTTGCGGATGCGGGAGGGCACGCCTGGGAAACGGTCGCGCAGCCGCGCCCGCGTCTTGACGTCGCCGGCTACTTCGTCAATCCCGCACTTACCGCAACCGGCTTCGACGCGAGATTCGATGTGTCGTCCCTGGCGGGCGCCTATACGGTGACGATCGTGGGAGAGCGGGGCAACTCGTCCTGGCGGTGCAAGCCGACGCAGGACCTGGTTGTCGCTGCTCCTGAACACAGCGCCCGCTAGACGCCGCTGGCCCCTTGGCCAGGGTGGACCGCCCTGCCTCCCGCAGCCTTATGCTGGACGACTTCGAAACCCGGCTTTCCTTCGTCATGGCCGGGCTTGTCCGGCCATCCACGCCGCGCCGCAAGGGCCGGATGCGGGCCAGGGGGGCTGCCATCCTGCTCAGCCTGGCCGCCACGGCGGGCAAAGCGCCGTGCGGGACGGCGTGGATGGCCGGGACAAGCCCAGCCATGACGGGGGCAGAAGCTGGACTTCGGACCTGAGACGCCGCCCAGCCTTGCCATGTGGACGAACTGCCGTCAGAACCTGGGCCGGGCCTGCCCTTCATACCTAAGAGCCAACGCTTGCATGGATCACGCCTCCCCTTCCTTGGATCAGGCCCACCTCGCTCACGGCCTTGACTCGCCGCTGCCAGGCGAGCTGTACTTAGGCAAGGGCAACGTGCTGCCCCTGCGCGGCTGGTGCTACTCCCAGGACGCGCTGCTGCGGAGCCTGGCGGTCCTGGTCGGGGACGTGGTCACGCCGGTCCCGAACCACTCCTGGGGACGCACCGACGTCTTCATGGAACAGTGCCCGGCCCACGACCGGAGCGGCAACAGCCTGCTCAGCGGGTTCGAGTGCGTGCTGTCCTTTCCCGAGGCCGTGGCCGACCGGGAAGCTGAGGTCGCATTGCGCGCCACGCTGGAGAACGGCCAGACGATCGAACGGCCGCTCGGCCGCATCCGGCTGCGCGCCGGGCACCATGCGATGCCGACCGCAGTGAGCTGGCCTGGCGAGGGACCCCGGGTCGCGATCTGCATGGCGACCTTCAAGCCGCCAATCGAGCTGTTCCACGCGCAGGTTGCCTCCTTGCAGGCCCAGACTCACACGAACTGGGTCTGCATCATCGCCGACGACGACACCCCGAACGAGCACTGGGACCGCGTCCGGCTCGCGGTGAAGGGCGACGGGCGGTTCGTGCTGTTCCAGAGCCGCGCCCGGCTGAACTTCTACGACAACTTCCAGAACGCGCTGAGCCGCGCGCCCGCCGGCGCCGACTTCATCGCGCTGTGCGACCAGGACGATGTGTGGCGCCCGGACAAGATCGAGACGCTGCTCGCGGCGTTCCGGGACGGCCAGCAGTTGGTTTTCAGCGACGCCCGCGTGGTGGACGAGGCCGGCGCCGTCCTGTCCGAGACGTTCTGGAGCAAGCGCCAGAACAACCACACCGACCTGCCGGCGCTGATGGTCGCCAACACGGTCACCGGCGCCGCGAGCCTGTTCCGCGCCTCCCTGCTGGCGGACGTGCTGCCGTTCCCCAAGCAAGTCGGCCCGGCGTTCCATGACCACTGGATCGGCCTCGTCGCCCTGCTGAAGGGCGGCATCGGCTATGTGGACCGCCCGCTGTACGACTACGTCCAGCACACGAGCGGCGTCATCGGCCACAACTACTACAAGGGAACGGGCGCGCTGGCCGCATTCGCGACGCTGGTGCGGGCCGGACGGCGCCCGGGCGAGGTGACCACGGTGGCCGCCCAACTGCTCAAGCAGGCAGCCGACGACCATGTGTTCGTCACCCAGAAGGTTGTGCTCGCGCGGACCCTGCTGCTCCGCAACCCGGACCTGCCGCCGGAGCGTCGCGCGGCGCTCGAGCGGTTCACGCGCTACGACACGTCGATGCGTGCCGCCCTCGGCGAAAAGGTCGCGGCCATGCGCGCCCGGCGCCGCACGCTCAACCTCGAAGGCCTGCTGCTCTGGTCGATGGCTGGCGCGCGGCTCCGCAACGTCGCGCTGCGCCGCAAGCAAGGCCATCTGGTCCGGCAGCAGATCGGCAACCCAGGGCAGCCGTTGCTCGGCGCCGTCGTTGGGGCCGGCAAGCTGCCCCTGGCTCCGCCGCCGGGGCAGCCGGACGATCCCGGCATCGTCCCGGTGCTGGAATACGGCACGACGAAGTGGATTCACCGCAACATCACGCCGCTCACGCCCGATGTCTCCGTGCGCCACCCGAAGCGGGTGAACCTGCTGCTCGCCACGATCAACTTCGATTACGTCTTCGGCGGCTACATCGGGATGTTCAACCTGGCCCTGCGCTTGCGGCGCGAGGGCTACCGCACGCGCATCATCCTGCACGAGAACACCGAGTGGGACATGGAGGGCTGGCGCGCCAAGATCCAGAAGTATCCCGGGCTTACGACCCTGTTCGACGACGTCGAGGTCATCTCGCGCTGGGACCGCACGATCCCGGTCGAGTTCAACCCCGATGACCGCTTCATCGCGACCAACTGCTGGGCCGCCCATGTGGCCCACCACACTGCGCAGCATCTCAAGGAGAAGCGCTTCCTGTTCATGGCGCAGGAATACGAGCCGTTCTTCATGGCGATGAACTCGATCAGCGCCCTGTTCCAGGAAGCGTACACATTCCCGCAGGTGACGCTGTTCTCGACCGAACTGCTGCAGGACTTCTTCCGCCGCGAGCGCATCGGCATATTCGCGAACCCCGGCGGCGAGGCGGATGCGGCCGTCTTCAGCAACGCGATCCAGACCTTCCACCCGACCCGCGACCAGCTCGCCCGCACCCACCGCCGCCTGCTGTTCTATTCGAGGCAGGAGGAGCACGCATCGCGCAACCTGTTCGAGCTTGGCATGATGTCGCTCGCCGCGCTGGTGCGGGACCCGCGCGTGGACCTTTCGGGCTGGTCCTTCCACGGCATCGGCTCCATGGGCGGCAACATGCTGGAGCTGAAGCCGGGCCTGCCGTTCGAGCTGGTGCCGAAGACCAGCCTGCAGGAGTACATCCGCATGATGCCCAGCTACGACGTCGGCCTCTCGCTGATGCTGACGCCGCATCCGAGCCTCGTGCCGATCGAGATGGCCTCCGCCGGCATGTGGACGGTGACGAACACGCTCGCCAACAAGACCTCCGAGCGGCTGCGGGCAATCTCCACCAACCTCATCGGCGTGCGGCCGACCGTGGGCGGCATCGTCGATGGCCTGGTGCAGGCGGTGGCGCGGGTGGGCGAGATCGACGAGCGCCTCGCCGGCGCCCGGGTCGATTGGCCGACCGACTGGGACCGCGCGTTCCCGGCCGAGAGCATCGGGCGCATCCGGGCGTTCCTGGGAGAACCCGG
>CAXSFF010000373.1:0-4654 GCA_964236035.1 uncultured Acetobacteraceae bacterium | reverse complement strand
TCGGCCCGGCGGACGCCGATCGCCTGCCACGCCGACAATGGGCGGCGCTGGTCGCGCCCGGTTTCGGCGGTGAACCCGGCGGGCAGCAGGATCGGCTGGCCCCAAGGCTCCTCGCCGCGCCAGCCGGACGACGAGATGTAGTTGGCGATGGAGCCGAGCACGTCCGGCAGGTTGCCCCAGATGTCGCGCCGGCCGGTGCCGTCGAAATCCACGGCGTAGCGCAGGTAGGAGTCGGGCATGAACTGCGGCTGCCCCATGGCGCCGGCGTAGCTGCCGAGCATGTTGCCGGGCGCCACGTCGCCATGGTCGAGGATCTTCAGCGCGGCGATCAGTTGGGCGCGGAAGAAGCCGGCGCGGCGGCCCTCCCACGCCAGGGTGGCAAGCGCCTCGACCACGTTGTAGGTGCCGAGCTGGGTGCCAAAATTGCTCTCCAGGCCCCAGATGCCGGCGATCACCCCAGGCGAGACCCGGTAGCGCTGGCTGACCCGCTGGAACAGCGCGCGGTTGGCGGCGTAGGATTCCTGGCCACGCTGGATGCGCTTGTCCGACATGGTGAACGAGCGGTACTTCGCCCAGGTCATGGTGAACTCGGGCTGCTTGCGGTCGCGCTCGATGACGGACTGGTTCGGCCGCACCCCGGCGAACGCCGAGTCGAAGGTGGCGTCGCGGATGCCGGCGCGGCGGGCCTCCACGCGCAACCCGGCGACGAAGCCGGCGAAACCGTCCTGTGCCCACGCGCCGGGCGCAGCGAGCGTCACGGCGGCCCCAGCCAGCCAGGCGCGCCGCCGCATCAGAAGCGCACCGAGGCGGTCAGCGAGCCGAAGTTGAACAGCCCGGACTTCGCGGTGCGGAATTCCTGCGTCTGCCAGGTCTGCGAGTAGGTCACGCGCACGCCGTACAGCATGATCGCGGCGCCTGCCTCCAGCTCGCCGACATCCCATTTCGGCGCAGCGTGACGGCCGCCGGGGAACGTGTTGCCGTTCAGGGTGATGTCCACGCCGACCGCCTGCGCGTCGGCGCCGGCGAACACGTACCAGGCGAACGGGCGCGTCGGCGTGTAGGCGTCGGTGCCGCTGATGCCCGGGCGGATGCGCGAGACGCCGAAATCGCTGTCCAGCCCCTGCCCCATCCGGAACACCACGCCGCCCTGGATGTAGTCGCGCAGGTTGCCGGCGCCGACGGTGATCGAGGGCAGCGTGTCGAACGACACGCCGTACGCCTCGCCCAGCGGCAGGCGCCAGGTGCGCTCCGGGGTGATCTCGAAGATCGGCTCGTTGCGCAGCTGCGTCGACCAGCCCTTGTTCGGGGTGTCGCCGATGATGTTATGGAAGCCGTTCTGCACCTCCTTGCCCTGCGCGAACGGGCCGAGCACGCCGAGCTCGACCGACAGCACGGTGCGGTGCACGTCGGTGTCGTGGATCAGCCCGCCGGTGACGCCGAGCACGGCGGCGTATGGGCGGTCCTGCTGCGACGGGTTGGGGGTCTGGGTGTTGCGCGGGGTGAAGATCGACTGGCTGAGGTCGAGGCTGACGCGTTGCACTCCGTCGCCCCAGACGGCGCGGCCGGCGTTCTCCAGGAAGGCGGGGACTTGGTTGGTGCCGGAGACGAAGCCCAGGCGCTGGCCGGCCGTGTAGTACTGATCGGAGGTGCCGCGCAGGGTGGAGACGGCGTCGTTCTCGATCTGCAGCGTGACGATGTTGGCGGTGTCCTGCAGGGGGACCGCGAACGCCGATGCCGCCGGCAAGGCGACGAGGACAGCGGTGCAGGCGAAGGTCCGACGCGACATGGGGCGCTGATATCCGTGTGGTTTGCCGCCTGGATAAAGCGTTGCGACCGGCAGTGAAACCTTTTCCGCAAACCGCAGGGGTTGGACCGCTTCAGGCACGTGCAGGGCGGGGTTCCGGCGGCAACCGGACCAAAAGCGCATTTCGCCATCAACTGGCTGGTCGAAAGTCCTGGAAGACGAGGCGCCCCATCATCGCGCCGCGTCCATGCGCGGCTCCTGGCCGGCGGCGAGGTCGGCCAGGATGCTGTCCAACATGGCGATCTCGGCATCGGAGACGACGTGGGGGCGGCCGGGGAACAGATCGGCGCGCAACCGCACGCCTTTGCTGCCCAGCGACTGTACGGCATCGGCAAACGCCGCGACCGGAATCCAGGGATCGGCGTCGCCGCCGGAGAGGTAGACCGGCACGCCGGCCGGCACCGCCTCGGATCGCAGGTCGGCCACAACCCCGAGGCAACAGCCCGTAAGGGCTGCCAGCGCGTCGGGAGGCGGAAGCCCCGCGCAAAGGTACTCGATGGCGAGGCATGCCCCTTGCGAAAAACCGGCCAGCAGCAGCTTGCGTCCGGGCAGGTCCGCCCGGGCGGCGGCCATGTCCCCCGCAACCTGATCGAGAGCGGCGGCCAACTGCGCGCGGGTCGCCTCCGTCAGCTTGTCCACCGCGCGCGCGTCCCACCACGCGCCCGGCGCCGCGCGCGGCAGCACGAACGCGACGCCCGGCGCGGACAGCCGCGCCAGCACGTGGGACTGCATGTCCTCCGGCGACTGGCCGCGGCCATGGACGAAGACGCATATCGCCTTCGCCTCCGCGCCACGGGCCCCGACGAGGGAAGCGCCGCCTGGTGTCACGCGAACTCCGCCTGCTCCAGGCCGGCCCTGAGTTCGTCCTCTCGATCCTTGAACCACGGCGGGAAGACCAGCGTCTTGCCGATCTGGCCGGGCGGCTCGTCCTTGGCCCAGCCTTCCGGCGTGGTCCAGGCCAGTTCGAACAGCGCGCCGCCGGGCGAGCGCACGTAGCAGGATTTGAAGTAGTTGCGGTCTTTCTGCTCGGAGATGTCCGTGAAGCCGAGGCCCTCGACATGGGCGCGCAGCTTCAGCTGGTTCTCCTCGTTGCCAGTACAGCGCGAACGCCAGCACGGAATGCTTTCGCGAGCGGGCGATGATAGGCTGCCGGCATGTCCCGCTTGACCCTGCGCATTGATTTCGACGAAGGCCGCGCGCTTGGCCCGGGCAAGGTGCGCCTGCTGGAGCTGGTGGGCGAGACGGGGTCCATCTCGGCCGCCGGTCGGGCGATGGGCATGAGCTACCGCCGGGCCTGGCTCCTGGTGCACGCGCTCAACCAGACCTTCCAGCTGCCGGTCACGCAAGCCCGCAGCGGGGGAGCCGAAGGCGGCGGGGCCAGCCTGACTCCGTTCGGCAGCAGCCTGGTCGAACGCTACCGCGCCATGGAGCGTGAGGCGCGCGGGGCGGTCGCGCGGCATCTTGCCGAACTGGAAAGGGCACTTGCGGGACCTGCGCCCTGATCACCGGATTGCCTTCCCGCCGCTGAAACCGTAATGGGAGGCTGGGGACAGGTGGGCGAGTGGTTTATGCCTGCAGTCTTGAAAACTGCCGAACCCGCAGGGGTTCCGTGGGTTCGAATCCCACCCTGTCCGCCATACCCGCGCTACCGCCCTCTCGCTACCGTCCGGTGTAGGCCACCCGCCAGATCGTCCCGTTGGCGTCCTCGCCGACCAGCAGGCTGCCGTCGCCCGCGACCGCTACGCCGACCGGGCGGCCCCACACCGCGTTGTCGTCGGCGACCAGGCCGGTCATGAAATCCTCGTACTCGCCCGTCGGCTTCCCGTCGCGCATGACCAGGCGGACGACCTTGTAGCCGGTGCGGCTGGCCCGGTTCCAGGAGCCGTGCAGCGTCACGAAGGCATCGCCGCGATAGGCCGCCGGGAACTGGCTCCCGGTATAGAAGGCGATGCCCAGCGGGGCGGAATGCGGCTGGATCAGCACGTCGGGAGTGCGCACCTCAGCCGCCAGGTCCGGCCGCGCGCTGCGGGGCCGGGGATCGGCATGGTCGCCGATATAGTACCAGGGCCAGCCGTAGAAGCCGCCCGACGCCACCCGGGTCGCGTAGTCCGGCGGCAGGTTGTCGCCCAGGCCGTCGCGCTCGTTGACCACGCACCAGAGCGCGTCCAGCCCCGGTTGGACCGCCAGCCCGGCGCAGTTGCGCAGCCCGGTGGCGTAGCTGCGCAGGCCGCTGCCCACCGGGTCGAACGCCAGCACGTCGGCGCGGCCCGCCTCGTCGCCCCAGGCCGCGCCGCGCCCGTGCGCCGCCTCCCAGGCCGCGACGCCGCCGTCGGGGGCCGCCGGCATCTGCTGCGCGACGTTGGAGCCGGAGCCGACGGCAAGGAACATCTGCTTGCCGTCGGCGCTGACGGCGAGGTCGCGGGTCCAGTGGTTGCCGCTGCCTGGCAGGGCCGGGACGATGGTCTCCGCCTGCCCAGCCGCGACGGCGTCGCCAGGCCGGTAGGCGAAGCGGACGACGTGGTTGACGTCGGCGACGTAGACGAAGCGGGGCTCCGGGCCGGGCGGCCAGAACGCGATCCCGTACGGCCGCGACAAGCCGCTTGCGAACACGGCCATGGCGCCGTCCGGCCGCAGCACGCGGACTCGGCCGGCGCCCGACTCCGCCACGAACACGTCGCCGTTCGGCGCCACGCGGATCACCCGCGGCTCCTTCAAGCCGCTGGCGACCAGCGAGACCGAGAAGCCCGGCGGCACGTGCGGCAATGCGCCGGGCGGGCGGTCCACCACCGATGGCGACTCGGAGCTGGATCGGGTGGGCTGCGGCGGCACGTCGGCGGGGCGGATCAGGCG
>CAXSFF010000372.1:0-4672 GCA_964236035.1 uncultured Acetobacteraceae bacterium | reverse complement strand
TCGGGGCGGGGTAGCGGACGCTCACCAGCGGGGCGGCATGAGGGAGCAGCCGGAACAGGTGGCATAGACGCCTGGCATCGTTCTTGCTGAAATGCCGGGCGCGCCGTCGCCGCTCAGCAAAGCGTCATTGTTTAGGGATCTTGGCCCATGCGACCGAACACCTGGCTTTCTTGTGCGCTGATGGCTGCGGCGGCGACGTTGGCTGGCGCACCGCCAGCGGTTGCACAGAAGGCTGCCGACACGCTCCGCATCACCTGGCGCGATGCGATCCCGGACGTTGATCCCTATTACAACTCGCTGCGCACCGGCATGGTCGTCGCGTTCCAGGCGTTCGACTGCCTGGTTTACCGCGATCCGGAAACCCTGGAGATGAAGCCTGCGCTCGCGACGTCTTGGCGCCAGGTGGACGAGACGACGCTCGAGTTCACGTTGCGGGAGGGCGTCACGTTCCAGAACGGCGACCCGTTCACCGCGGACGACGTGGTTTATACGATCAACACCATCATTGGCGATAAGCAGGTGTCGATTCCCAGCTACTATACCTCGTTCGCCGGGGCGGAGCGGATTGACGACCATCATGTGCGGATCAAGCTGACGGGGGTGTCCCCGGCTGCGATGGAATACCTGGCGATGGTGACGCCGATCTGGCCGAAAGCCTATCGCGAGAAGGTCGGCGCCGATGCGTTCGGGCGGGCGCCGATCGGCACCGGGCCATACCGGATCACCAAGGTGGACGGCACCACCGAGATCGACTTGGAGCGTTACGACGGTTATTACGCGGGCAGCCCCAAGGGGCGCCCCGCCATCCGGTATATCAAGATACATGAGGTGCCGGACGCCACGACCGAGATGACGGAGCTGCTGGGTGGCCGGGCCGACTGGATCTGGGGCTACAACGCCGACCAGTTCGCCAACATTTCCCGCAGTCCGATGCTGCAGGCCCAGCGTTATGGCATCATGCGCGTGCACTTCATGACCCTGGACGGCGCGGGCCGCAGCGGCGCGGACAACCCGTTGACCCGGCCGAAGGTGCGGCAGGCGATCATTTCCGCCGTCGACCGAGCGACTATAGCGCGGCAACTGATCCAGGGCGGGTCGCAGGTCATCGATACCCCGTGCTTTCCGACCCAGTTCGGCTGCGACGTGTCGGCTGCGGTCAAGTATCCGTATGACCCCGCGAAGGCGAAGCAGCTTCTGACCGAGGCGGGATATCCCACAGGCTTCAGCACGACGCTGGTGACGTATTCGCCGCCGCAGATCTCTGCCGCGGTACAGAACTACCTTAAGGCCGTCGGGATCGACCTGCGCATCCAGCAACTGCAAGTCGGGGCGGCGGTGCAGCAGGCGGAGGCGGGCAAGGCGCCGCTGTATGCCGGCAGTTGGGGCAGCAACTCGATCAACGATGCGTCGGCGTTCATGCCGTATTTCCTTGGCGGCGGCCTGGACGACTATGCACGCGATCCGGACGTGCAGAAGCTGTTGCTGGACGCCGGCGCTACCGATAACCCGGCGGCGCGCAAAACGTATTTCAGCGATGCCATCCGGCTGGCCACGGAACGGGCGCTGTTTATGCCGCTGTTCAGTGATGTGCGGTATGTCGCCTATTCCAAGCAGCTTAATTTCCAGGGCTTTCAGGACGACGTGCCGCGCTTTTATTTGTCCACCTGGAAGTAGCCGAGCGTCCGGTCGGATGCGCGGTCCCTGCGATAGCTTGCAGGGTGGGTCAGCCCGGCGCCGTCCGCCATGATCGGCGCCGGGTCAGGCCAGCAGGCACTCGACGAGGCGGCCATCGCGCCTGATGCCATCGGGCATTGTCACTCCGCATGCCTCGACCGCCTGTGGGCAGCGTGGGTGGAAGCGGCACCCCGGCGGGATGTTCGCCGGGTCAGGGTAGGTGTCGCCTAGCCCGACGTCGGGGATGCCGAGCGCCGGGTCCGGTGTCAGGACGGATGCGAGCAGGGCCTTGGTGTAGGGGTGGCCCGGGCTGCGGAACAGGTCCTGGACCGGCGCCTGCTCCACCACCCGGCCCAGGTACATGACCGCAACCTCGGTCGCGATGTGCTCCACGACGGCGAGGTTGTGGCTGATGAACAGGTAGGTCAGCCCGAACTCCTGCCGCAGGTCCACCAGCAGGTTCAGGATCTGCGCCTGCACCGACACGTCGAGCGCGCTGGTCGGCTCGTCGCAGACGACGATGCGGGGATGCAGCACGAGCGCCCGGGCGATGGCTACGCGCTGGCGCTGCCCGCCGGAAAGCTGGGCTGGCGTGCGGGCGGCCATCTCGGGGGAGATGCCGACCCGTTCCAGCATCGCCATGACGCGGTCGTGCCACTGCCGCGCCGGCAACTTGCCCTGCGCCAACAGGGGCAGGGCGACGATGTCGCGGATGCGATGGCGCGGGTTCAGGGAGGAGAACGGGTCCTGGAACACCGGCTGGATCAGCCGCGCACGCTCGCAGCGGTCCATGCCGGCGAGGCTGCGCCCGTCAACCAGGACTTCGCCCGAGCTTGGGGGCAGCAGGCCGGTGATCAGGCGGGCCAGCGTGGACTTGCCGCAGCCGGATTCGCCGACCACTCCCAGCACGTCGCCGGCCCGGACCGATAGCGTCACCCCGTCCACTGCGCGGACCGGGCGGCCCCGGGCCGCCATGCCGCTCCGCTGCTGGAACTCGCGGCGGAGGTCGCGGACTTCGATGGCGCAGGTCATGCCGCGGGCGCCTGCTGTCCCTGCTGCCATCCTTGGGGCAGCCGGCAAAGGTAGGAGTGGCCGCTGCCGGCGTCGCGCCGGGGTATCGATGCGGCGCACTCGGGCATTGCCCAGGCGCACCTGTCGCGGAAGCCGCAGCCGGCGAAGCCCGGGGCGATCCGGGGCACGGTGCCGGGGATGCTGCCCAGCTTGCCGCCGCTCCACACGCTGCCCGGCACGGGGATGCAGGCCAGCAGGCCGCGGGTATAGGGGTGCATCGGGGCGGAGAACACGGCGGGCACCGGGCCGCTCTCGATCACCTGGCCGGCATACATTACCGAAACCTGGTCCGCCATGCGGGCGACGATCCCGAGGTCGTGGGTGATCAGCAGCAGGGCCAGCCCAAGCTCCCGCTGCAGGGATTGCAGCAGCCGCAGGATCTGCGCCTGCACCGTCACGTCCAGCGCCGTTGTCGGCTCGTCGGCGATTAGCAGCTCGGGGCCGCACATCAGCGACATGGCGATCATCACCCGCTGGCGCAGGCCGCCCGAAAGCTGGTGCGGATATTGGCCGAGGCGCATCCCCGGCGCGGTGATGCCCATGCGGCCGAGCAGCTCGGCTGCCCGTTCCAGGGCCGGGCGGCGTCCGCCGGGGCGGTGACGGGCGAACACCTCGGCCATCTGCGAGCCAATGGTGTAGGCGGGGTTGAGGCTGGTCATCGGTTCCTGGAAGATCATCGCGATCTTGTCGCCGCGCAGCCGCGCCATCCCGCGCTCGGACAGGGGCAGCAGGTCCTGGCCTTGGAAACGGATATGGCTGGCGGACCGGGTGGTCCCGCGCGGGAGCAGGTTCATCACCGACAGCGCGGACACCGACTTGCCGCAGCCGGACTCGCCGACGATGCAGTGGGTCTGGCTGCGCGCCACGTCCAGCGAAAGGCCGCGGACCGCCTCGGTGCGGCTGCCGAAGGTCACGCGGAGATCGGATATGCTCAGGACGGGGGCGGTGCCTGGCGTCATTCCCGTAGCTCCGTTCCCAGGGCGCTCCGCAGGCCGTCGCCCAGCAGGTTGATGCCCAGCACCAGGACGACCAGCGCGATGCCGGGGATGACGATCACCCAGGGGCTGAAGAACATGTATTCCTTGCCCTCGGCGATCATCAGGCCCCAGCTTGGCAGCGGCGGCGGCACGCCGAGGCCGAGGAAGGACAGGGCGGCTTCGAGGAGGATGGCGAGCGCCATCTCCAGGGTCGCGACGACGATCAGGTGCTGGACGATGTTGGGCAGCACTTCGTGAAGCAGGATGTAGCTGCGCGAGGCGCCTGCGGCCTGGGCGGCGGCGATGTAGTCGAGGTTGCGGACCTGCATCGTGGCGGTCCGGGCGACCACGGCGAACCTGTCCCACAGCAGCAGGCCCAGGGTCAGGATCACCACGGTCAGCGAGCTGCCGGCTAGGGCCACCACCGTCAACGCTACCAGGATGAGCGGGATGGATAGGCGGCAGGTGATCAGGAACATCACGGCGTCGTCCACGCGGCCGCCATGGAAGCCGCCGATGATCCCCAGCGATATGCCGATCGCCCCGGACGCCAGGACGGTCAGCACGCCGATCAGCATGGAAATGCGGGTGCCGTAGATCAGGCGCGCAAGGTAATCCCGCCCCAACTGATCCGTGCCGAGCAGGTGATCCCGCTGGCTGCCGTCCATCCATGCCGGCGGGACCAGCCGTATGTCGAGGTCCTGCGCGAACGGGTCGTGCTGCACCAGATGCGGGGCGAGGAGCGCAATCAGCAGCGCGCCGCCGACGATCAGCACCCCCAGGAGCATCGCGGCGTGACGCAGGCGCAGGAAGCGCCCCACGGAGCGCATCGCGGCGAGGGCGCTCATCCGCGCAGCCTTGGGTCGAGCAGCGCATTCATCATGTCCGCCAGGAGCGTCAGCCCGATGTAGATGACCGCCAGGAACAGGACGACAGCCTGCACGACCGGG
>CAXSFF010000371.1:0-4675 GCA_964236035.1 uncultured Acetobacteraceae bacterium | reverse complement strand
GGTTGTTGTCGTCGCCGGGTTCGGTCTTGGCGATGGCGATCTGCTTGCGCCGCGAGGGGAACAGCTTGACGACGCGGAAGCGCTCGATGTCGCCGCCCCACTCGTCCAGCCGCTTCAGCGCCCACGGGCTGGCGATGCCGCTCAGCACCCGGCGCGGGATGCCGTAGCGCTCGCGCAGCATGTCGGCCATCGTCTCCGGCTCAAACAGGCCGAGCGGGCTTTCATACACGGGGCTGAGATCGTTGCCAGCCTTCAGCACGTAGATCGGCTCGTGCTCCATCAAGGCCTTCAGCCGCTCGCCAAGGGAGGACTTGCCGCCGCCAACGGGGCCGAGCAGGTACAGCACCTGCTTGCGCTCCTCCAGGCCCTGGGCGGCGTGGCGGAAGAAGCCGACGATGCGCTCGATGGTGTCTTCCATGCCGTGGAATTCGGAGAACGCCGGGTAGACGCGGATGGTCCGGTTCATGAACAGGCGCCCGAGCCGCGGGTCGCGCGAGGTGTCGACGACCTCGGGCTCGCCGATGGCGCGCAGCATGCGCTCGGCCGGGCTGGCGTAGCACAGCGGGTCGTCGCGGCAGGCGTCCAGGTATTCGGCGAGGCTCATCTCCACCTCGCGGGTGCGGTCGCGCAGGGTGGCATGCAGCGAGAAGATGTCGTCCGGTCGATCCATAAAGAAACTTCCTAAACGTATCAGATCAAGCGAGCAGCATAGTGGAATCTATGCCCGGGCAGCCTGTTTTCTTGTTAACAAAGTTGGGCAGCCGGTAAAATTCTACAAGCGTGGCGGCGGTCCACGGGAGTGGCGCAGGGACGGAGCGTAGCGCAGAGATGCCGTCCCTGCACCAACAACCTCACGCCAGAATACGAAAGCAACGTTTTGAGCCCTTCATAGTGGCGGCGCCGCCACCCTCGCGAGACTCGATCGACTTTAACAATTGCTCATCCTCATGCGATTCTGCAAGGACTTTGGTGCACCGCGGCGGCGGTGCCGACGATGTGCTTGCATTAGAACTGGTCCGGACGCTCCAGCGCAAGCGGTCTCGCGATGGCCTGGATATTGCTCACGTATTCGCGACCCGTAATCGCCGGAGATGCAGCCATGAGACTGATCAGCGCGACGCCCAGCCCGTACGCCCGCAAGGTCCGCATCGCGCTGGCCGAGAAATCGCTGCCGTTCGAGCTGCAGACGGAGGTGCCGTGGAACGACGACACCAGCCTGCCGCAGCACAACCCGCTGGAAAAGCTGCCCGTGCTGATCCTGGACGACGGCACGGCGATCTGGGAGAGCAGCCACATCCTGGAGTGGATCGAGCGGAAGCACCCGCAGCCGCCGCTGCTGCCGGCGGACGATGACGGCATCCTGGCGCACAAGCGCATGGACGTGCTGGCAACCGGCGTGTGCGATGCGTTCCTGCTGATGTTCTTCGAGCGCATGCGGCCCGCGGAGCACCAAAGCCAGCCCTGGACCGACCGCCAGATGCGCAAGGTGCGCGGCGGCGTCGCCGAGATTGCCCGCGTGGTGGGCAACAAGCGTTACGCCGTGCGGGACGCCTTTGGCCTCGCCGACCTCTCGATCGGCAGCGTGCTGGGCTACCTGGCGGTGCGTTTCCCGGAGTTCGCCTGGCGCGAGCTGCACCCGAACCTCGGCCACTACATGGACGGGCTGATGCAGCGGCCCTCGTTCCAGGCCACCGTGCCGTACCCGCAATCCATCACGGGCGCGGTGGTGTGAGCATGCGCCTCGCCCTCACCCTCACCATCATCCTCTGCGTCGCTTTCTACGGCTTGCTGCTGCTCGGCGCGTTCGCCGGCCCGTTGCTGGGACGGGTGGTGTTCGGCTCCGTGCCGCTGTCCTTCGTGCTCGGCTTCTGCTTCATCGTCGGCACCTTCGCGCTGACCGTGATCTACGCCGTGCGGGCCAACGCCGCGGAGGCGCGCGCATGAGTCCTGGCCTGAATCTCACCGCCATCGCCATGTTCGTGCTGTTCGTGGCGGTGACGCTAGTGATCACCTGGCGCGCCAGCCTGATGAGCCGGTCGCGCGAGCATTTCTACACGGGCGTCGGCATCACCGCCTGGCAGAACGGACTGGCGATGGCGGGCGACTACCTGTCGGCGGCGGCGTTCCTCGGGCTGACCGCGATCATGACCACGTCTGGCTTCGACGGCATGGTCTACGCGTTCGGCTTCCTGGCGGGGTGGCCGATCGTGCTGTTCCTGATCGCCGAGCGGCTGCGGGCGCTGGGCCGCTTCTCCTTCGGCGACGTGCTGGCGCTGCGCCTCGACGAGCGCCCCGTGCGCATCTTCGCCGCGTGCAGCTCGCTGGTGGTGATCGCGTTCTACCTGATCGCGCAGATGGTCGGCGCCGGGCAACTGATCCAGTTGCTGTTTGGCCTGGACTACAATGTCGCCGTCGTCGTGGTCGGCGTGCTGATGATCTGCTACGTGACGTTCGGCGGCATGCACGCAACCACCTGGGTGCAGATCATCAAGGCCGGGCTGATGCTGATCGGGGCCACGCTGATCGCGGCGCTCACCTTGGCGCGGTTCGGTTTCAGCATCTCCGCCCTGGTCGACGCCGCCGTCGCCGCCAACCCGCGCCATGCCGCGATCCTGGTGCCGGCCGGCCTGCCTGCGGACCCGATCTCCGGCCTGTCGCTCGGCATCGCGCTGATGTTCGGGCTGTCGGGGCTGCCGCATATCCTGATGCGTTTCTTCACGGTCAAGGACGTGCGCGCGGCGCGTAACTCCGTGGTGGTGGCCAGCGCCTGCATCTCCTGGTTCTTCCTGCTGGTGTTCGTGATCGGCTTCGGCGCCATCGCCCTAGTGCTGCCCGACCCGGCGTACCGCGCGGCCGGCGGCGGCCTGCGCGGCGGCGGCAACATGGCGGCGATCCACCTGTCGCACGCGGTCGGCGGCGACGTCATGCTGGGTTTCATCTCGGCGGTGGCGTTCGCGACCATCCTGGCCGTGGTGTCCGGCCTTGCCTTGGCGGGGGCGTCGGCGGTGTCGCACGACCTGTACGCCCGGGTGTTCAACGTCACCGACGAACGGCGCGAGGTGCGCGTGTCGCGCATCGCCACGGTGGCGCTGGGCGTGCTGGCGATCGTGCTGGGGCTGGTGTTCCGCACCCAGAACGTCGCCTACATGGTCAGCCTCGCCTTCGCCATCGCGGCGAGCGCCAACTTCCCCGTGCTGCTGCTGGCGATGTTCTGGCCCGGGCTTACCACCCGCGGCGCCATCGCCGGTGGCGTCACGGGGCTGGCGTCGGCGGTGCTGCTGACCGTCATCGGCCCGGCGGTGTGGGTGAAGGTGCTGGGCTACGCGGCGCCGATCTTCCCGTACGACCCGCCCGCCATCGTCACCGTGCCGCTGGCGTTCCTGGTGGCGTGGTCGGTTTCCGTGCTGGACCGCAGCGCGCGGCGGGTGCCGCTGCGATCCGCCTCCGCGAGCTTCTGAACTGCTTCTCTCCCCCCCTGCGGGAGGACGGGTGGCCACGTCAACCACCCTGCGCGTGGCTATCCCTCTCGCAAGGGGAGGGGAGAAGAGTCAGGCCTTCACGGTGGAAGCCTGGTAGATTTCGTCGATGGCGTGCGCCAGCGTCGCGTCGAACGCGGTGTCGCTCATCGAGTGCTCCAGGCCCTCAGTCAGCGCCCGCGAGAAGCTCGCGATCATGCCGTGGTTGGACTTGAGGCGCTTGCAGGCATCGTCTCGCGGGTAGCCGCCCGACAGCGCCACCACCCGGGCGACGCCCTTGTGGCGCATCAGCTCGGCATAGAGGTCCGGCACGTCCGGAATGGTCAGCTTGAGCATCACTTGCTGGCCCTCCGGCAGGGCATCGAGCTTCTTGGTCAGCTCCGCCAGCAGGATGGCCTCCGCGCCGGCCTTGTCCGGGCTCTTGATGGAAACTTCCGGCTCGATGATCGGCATGAGGCCGTGCACGGCGATCTGCATGGCCACCTCAAACTGCTGCGCCACTATGGCAGCGATCCCTGCCTGCGACGGCAGGTTGATGACGGAGCGCATCTTGGTGCCGAACACGCCGAGCTTGACCGCACGCGCCAGCAGGGCGTCGAGCCCCGGCATCGGCTTCATCAGGCTGACGCCGTCGTCCTCCTTCTCAAGCCCCTTGTCCACCTTCAGGAACGGGATGACGCCCCGGTCGTCCCACAAGAAGGACGGGACCGGCTTGCCTTCCGCCTGCCCGTCCATGGTGGCCTCGAACAGGATGGCGGCGATGACCTTGGCGCCGGTGAAGGCGGGTGCCGCCATGATGCGCACGCGCATCTCGTGCATGAGCTTGAACATTTCCTCATCGCCGCTGTAGGCGCTGTCCGGGATGCCGTACAGCCGCAGGGCGCCCGGCGTCGATCCGCCGCTCTGGTCGAGGGCCGCGATGAAGCCGCCCTTCCCGGTGATCTGCGCCATCATCTTGTCATCGGCCATCATCGTCATCCTCGCCAGCACGTTCAGGGAAAGTGCCGCGAGTATTGGCACGGTATGCGAAACCCGCGCAATCTTCCCCCAAGGTCGTCAGCCGCTTGCGTGCGCCAATGGCTTGGATCGAGTCGGCGCCTGTCGGCCGAGGAACGCGTCCGCCGTGCGCAGGCTCAGCGCCATGATGGTGAGCGCCGGGTTGGCCGGCATCGCGCTGGGGAACACGGAGTTGTCGCAGA
>CAXSFF010000370.1:0-4691 GCA_964236035.1 uncultured Acetobacteraceae bacterium | reverse complement strand
GCGAGCTTGAGCGCATAGGTGTCGAAGCCCATCGCGCGCATGCGGTGCTCGTTGGCGTGTATGCCGAGTAGGGCGCGGCCGAACATGGTCCGCAGCAGGGCGACCAGCCCGCCATACATCGCCATCAGCACGGCCAGGTTGACCAGCAGCATGACGGCGGGGCGGTCCCGCCGGGCCACCGTGTACTCGAAGCCAAGCGCCGAGAGCGTGGGCCGGGTGATGAACACGCCGTCCGCGCCGCCGCCGAGCGGGGTGTCGTGATACAGGAAGAACAGCATCTGACCGAAGGCCAGCGTCGTCATCAGAAAGAAGAAACCACGCGTCCTGAGGGCGAGCGAGCCCACGGCCAGCGCGGCAAGCCCGGAGAGCAGCGCCGCCGCCGGCAGGGTGAGGAACACGGATTGCGCCGGGCCGAACGCCGCCATCAGGTAGACGGCATAGGCGCCGATGCCGAAGAACGCCGCGTGCCCCAGGCTGACCAGCCCCGTGCCGCCCACCAGCAATTGCAGGCTGAGCGCGAACATGGCGGCGACCATCGCGTTGGAGGCAAGCTGAAGGTAGTAGGAGCCGGCGAAGAGCGGCAACGCCGCGACGCCGAGCGCGAAGGCGAACAGCACGGCGGTGCCGAGGCGGCCAGCGACGGTCATGCGCGCGCGAACAGCCCCGTGGGGCGCCAGACCAGCATGGCAGCCATGATCGCGTACACGGCAAGCCCCGAGGCGAACGGCATGTAGGCCTTGGCCATCGTGTCCACGATCCCGATCAGCAGCGCCCCCCAGAACGCCCCGGCGATCGAGCCCACGCCGCCGACCACGACCACGACGAAGGAGATGATCAGGAAGCCGTCGCCCATGTTCGGGTAGACCGATTGCAACGGCGCCGCGAGCGCGCCCGCCAGCATCGCCAACGCCGTGCCCGCGGCGAACACCGCCATGTGGATGCGGCTCGCGTCCAGGCCGAGCAGGTCCACCATCTCCGGCTTCTCCGCCGCGGCGCGGATGGCCGAACCCACCCGCGTCCGCTCGATCACCAGGAACATCGCGCCGGCGACCGCAAGGCACGCGGCCAGCACGGCCAGGCGATAGGCGGAATAGGAGAAGCCTGCGACCACGGGCACCGACATGTCCAGCACCGCGGGGACGGCCACGCTGTGGAACTCGTTGCCGAGCAGCATGGACCGCCCCTCCTCGAACAAAAGGATCAGGGCGAACGTCAGCAGCACCTGGTCCAGGTGGTCCCGCTTGTAGAAGCGGCGGAACAGCACGCGCTCCAGCACCGCGCCAGCCACGATGCCGCCGACGATGGCGGCGGGCAGCGCGACCCACAGCGAGCCTGTGGCGGCCACCACGGCGTAGGCGATGTAGGCGCCCACCATGAACAGGCTGCCATGGGCGAGGTTGATCACGCCCATGACGCCGAAGATCAGCGTCAGGCCGCTGCTGATCAGGAACAGCAGCAGCCCGTATTGGACGCCGTTCAGGGTTTGGGCGAGGAAGCCAGCCACCGCTCAGGTCGTGGCCATCTTGCAGCCGGTGCCAGGATCGGCCAGCGCCGGCGCCGCGACGCCGATGACGGTGTTCTGCCCGCCTCTGGCCTCCCGCAGATAGATGTTCTGCACGGGGTTATGGAACGCCGAGAGCGTGAAGGCGCCGCGCGGGCTGTCGATCCTGGCCTGGCCCATGGCGGCGAACAACGCCTTGTCCGCGTCCACGTCGCCTTTGGTCGCCTCCAGCCCGATCGCCAGCAATTGCCCGGCGTCGTAACCCTGGACGGCATACACGTCCGCCTCGCGCTTGGCCTTGTCGCGAAAGGCGGCGCGGAAGGCCACGTTGCGCGGGTTGTCGATGCCGTCGCCATAATGCAGCGCTGTCTTGATGCCCTCGGCCGCCGCGCCCTGGGCTCCCAGCGTGCCTTCGGTCAGGAAGCCCGAGCCGGAGAGCGGGACACGGTCGCGGAACCCGGCGGAGGCGTAATCGCGCACGAACTGCACTGCCCCGCCACCGGCGAAGAACGCGCCAACCGCCTGGACGTCCAGCCCGGGGATCTGGGCCAGGATCGGTTGGAAGTTGGTCTCGGGGAACGGCAGCAGCAGCGTCTTGACCAACTCGGCCCCGCCGGATTTCAGGCCGTCGCGAAAACCCTCGCCAGCCTCGTTGCCGGCCGCGTAGTCCCAACTCACCCAGGCCGCCCGCTTGACGCCCTGCGCCGCCAGCGCCTTGCCCATGCCGTAGGCCGGCTGCCAGTTGGTGAAGGAAGTGCGGAACACCGAGGGCGCGCAGAGGTCGCGGGTGGCGGCGACGTTGCCGGCGTTGGGGATGATCAGCGGGACCCCCCGTTCGCGCGAGGCCTGCACCATCGCCATCGCCACGCCGGAATGCACGGTGCCGACCAGCACCTCTGCCTTGTCGCGGCTCAGCAGGCGGTTGACGTTCTGCACCGCCTTGGACGGATCGGATTCGTCGTCCAGCCGGATGACCTGCACGGCGCGGCCGCCCAGTTTGCCGCCCTTCTCCGCCAGCAGCATCTCGAACGCCGTGGCGATGCTGTCGCCCAGGCTGGCATAGGTGCCGGAGAACGGCAGCATCAGCCCAACCTTCAGCGGGGCGCCCTGAGCGATGGCGGGGCGGGCGAGGCTGCCTGCTGCGGCAGCGGCGATCCCGGCACCGAACAGGCGGCGTGTCAGTGGCGTGTCGATCGGCATCGGATGGTTTCCTTCCCAAGACCCGGCTCGGCGGCCGGTCGTTTCGTGTCGTGTCCGAACAGTCCTGCCCGCGGTGGCTGCTTAGCCGCTCACCAACGGACAGCCTCCCGAGGCGATCGGGCGGAATGCCTGCCCGCCGGGCGTGGTCGCGATCAGGTCATACAGGTCCCACGCGCCATGCGACCGGGCCGGGGTCTTCACGCGGAACAGGTGCATGTCGTGGATCTTGCGTCCGTCCTCGCGGACCCGGCCGGGGCCGAACAGGGTGTCGTCCGCGGGCATCCGCTTCATCTGCGCCACGGCGACGGCACCATCGGCCCGGGCGGCGTCGACGCCGATCACGGCGACCGCGGCGAGATAGTGCGACACCTCGGAGTAGCAGGCAGCGTGGATCATGCTCGGCTTGTTGCCGCCGTTCTCCTTCGACCAGCGATCGGAGAACGCGCGGGTGCCGTCGGTCAGGTCCCAGTAGAAGGACTCGGTGTTGTACAAGCCTTGCGCCGCCTCGACGCCCAAAGCGCGGATTTGCGGCATCAGGCATTGCAGCGTCGCGAGCTTGGTCCCGCCCTGGGTCAGCCCGAACTCCGCTGCCTGCTTGACGCAGTTCTGCGCGTCGGTGCCGGCGTTGGCGAAGGCGACCACTTTTGCCCCGCTCGCCTGCGCCGCGAGCAGGTAACTGGAGAAGTCGGTCGTGCCAGGGAACGGGTGCTTGACGGTGCCGACGATCTTGCCGCCCCCGGCGTCGATCACGGCCGCCGCCTCCGCCGCGAGCACGGCGCCGAAGGTGTAGTCCGCCTGGATGATGAACCAGGTGTCGCCACCATCCTTCAGCAGCGCGCGCGCCGTCGACCCGGCGAGCGCATAGGTGTCGTAGGCCCACTGGACATGGTTGGGCGAGCAGGACCTTCCCGTCAGCTCCGACGTGCTGGTGTTGAACAGCGCGACCTTGTTGCGCTCCCGCGTGACGGTCGCCACGGCGAGCGCGCAGTTCGATACGGGGACGTCGATGACCGCGTCCACCCCGTCGCGGTCGAACCAGGACCGGGCAAGCGCCGAGGCGACGTCCGGCTTGGTCTGCGCATCTCCGGCGACCAGGTCCACGGCGAAAGCCAGGTTGGTGCGGCGGAAATCCTCGATCGCCATACGGGCGGCGACGACGGAGCCCTGACCGCTATCCTCGGCGTAGGTGCCGGACATCTCGGTGAGCACGCCGATGCGCAACGGCGTGGCGGCCCGGGCACGGGTCGCCGTGACGGCCAGGGCCACGCCGCCGAGCAATACCGTGCGGCGCCCGCCCGTCATGCCGGGTCGATGGCGGAGGGATGGCGAGCGAGCGGCATGACCTCGACGGCCATGAACGGGAACAGCGGCAGGTTGGACAAGATGGCGTGCAGCTCGTCATGGCTGCCCACGTCGAACACCGAGATGTTGGAATACTGCCCGGCGATTCGCCAAAGGTGCACCCAGACGCCCTTGCGCTGCAACTCCTGCGCCATCTCACGCTCCGCCAGCTTCAATGCGTCGAACGCGGCCGGCTCGATGTGGGTCGGCGGATGAACGTCCATCCTGACATGGTATAGCATGAGCTGTTCCTTATGCCCGGGCGTAGTGGCGCAATGCCGCCTCGTCCAGGGCGACACCCAGGCCGGGGCCGGTGGGCAGGTGGACATGGAAGTCGGTGAAGCGGAGTGGCTCGGTCACCAAGTCAGCGGTCAGGATCTGGGGGCCGAAATGCTCGCAGCCCCAGGCCAGCTCGCGCAAGGTGGAGAAGACCTGGAGATGCGCGGCGGCGCCGATGGAGCTTTCAAGCAGGCAGCCGCCGTACAGCGCGATGCCGCCGGCTTCGGCCACGGCGGCGACCTTGCGCACGCCAAGCAGCCCGGCGTGCTTGACGATCTTCAGCGACACGGCATCCGCGGCGCCCGCCGCCACCACGGCCAGCATGTCGTGCGTGTCGAACACGTTCTCGTCCGCCAGCAGCGGCGGCGTG
>CAXSFF010000369.1:0-4692 GCA_964236035.1 uncultured Acetobacteraceae bacterium | reverse complement strand
AGAACAGCCTGTCTCCGCAGGGCATCGCTCCGGGCTGGTGAATAATGGCGGCTAGACCGTTCTGAACGGACCATCATCCGTTACGAGCGGGCCGGGATGCCATTCATTCGATTGGGAATGCTGCGCCTGTATGACCCGGCAAAGGTCCGCGCGTGGATACTGACCCACGAAAGCCGTCACGACGCGCCGAAGCGGGGACGCCCGGCAAAGCGCGCTGACTAACCTTCAAAAGAAAACACCCCGGCGCGGGCGCACCGGGGCGGTCCAGAAAGGCAAATGACGCGGCTCGACACCCGTCATGTAGCGCACCTGGCCCGCCTGTTCAACGCCCTTCCGCCGGTCCTGCCGATAGGACCGAACATGCCGAAGCACATCACACCCAAGCGCCGCCCGAAGGCCGCGCCACTCCCTCCGCACCCGGATCGCAAGGTCATGCTGGCGCGGTTCCTGGACCGCCAGGCCGATGCCGAACTGTTCATGGGGCACATCCAGGCAGCGGAACGCCTGGCGCATCGCGCTTCCGAGCTGCGGGAGAATGCACGGTGAGCGGCACCTGGGCTGATGGCGTCACCGCCCTTCACGATGAGGCTGCCGGGATGCTGACCCTCGACGTGATCCTGCAGAAAGACGTTCCCCGCATGGTCGCGGCGATGCTGGGCGGATGCCAGGACACGGCCCGGCTGCTGACCGCGCTGAATTCGGCGTTGCAGCAGATCGGCACAGCCCCGGCCAGCAGCCGGCCGCAATGCGGCTGCTGCGGCACCGAGCTGCATGCCGGCAAGTTCGCCATCGTGATCTGCCGACCGAACACCTGCGACCCAATCCACGGAATGGGCCTGGCCGTGTGTCGCCGCTGCGGGCCAACGCTTGGCGCGATCAAGGCCGCGGCCGTGCGTGCCGTCAAGCTGATCTGGCCGAACGCCAGGCCCATCACCATCCATGCCGCGGCAGGGCACGCATGAGCGCGCGCGCCGCTGCCGTACGCTTCCAGCCGGTGCCGCCGCGCTTCGACGCGCCGCTGTTCCACGTGCCCATGTCGGAACGCAGCCTACTGGGCATGGCATGGTTGCTTGAGCAGTCGGCGCGGGCCTGTGAGTTTGACGGCGACGTGGAGCTAGGCGCGCTGCTGCGGCAAGACGCGGCCCGGTTTCGCGCGCGGGTGGTGAACGCATGAACGCGGTGCCTCACCTGGCCGTTGACGGGCAGCAGCTTGCCGCCTTCCTGGACGCGACATGCCGCTATGCCGAGCCGGGCACCTTCCTGTCCGCCCGGGCATTCTACGATGACAAAAGCCAGGTGTTCTTTGCCTACGGGCACCGGATCGGCAGCAACCTGTCGGCACTGGTGCCAGCGCTGGAAAGCCAGGCTGCCCGCTGCACGCGGGTTGTCCGGCCCGTGGTGTTCTGTCCGCCGCTGGCGACGTTCACCAGCGCAGACGAAGCGACCGAGGAGGCCCTTGCGAACGGCCTAGCTCTGTCTGTCGAATGCGACCGGACCCCATCTGCGGCCCGCGCCAAGCTGGAAAGCCTGATTGGCCCGGCGACCGTAGTTGTCGCGTCCGGCGGGGAATGGGTGGACCCCGAGACGGGCGAAATCCAGGACAAGCTACACTTGCACTGGCGGCTGAATGAGCCGACGCGAACGGCGGACGAACATCGCAAGTTGAAGCGGGCGCGGACGCTGGCGGCAGTCCTTGTGGGCGGCGATGCCAGCAACAAGCCCATTGTCCACCCAATCCGGTGGCCGGGTTCCTGGCACCGGAAGGCTACACCGCGGCTGGCGTGCATTGTCCACCTGTCTGACGCTGAGCTTGACCTTGACGACGCCGTAGAACGGCTTGGGGAAGCCGTTGGCGCCGTCCCGCCCGGTCAGGACGCCAGCGCAGGGCGGGCCTTCACCTCGCCCGAAGACAGCGGCGAGGCACGCGCCATGTCGGACTTGGTGCGGGAGGTTCTAACGGGCGGGGAGTATCATGCTCCCCTGGTCAGCCTCGCCATGCGCTACTTGAAAGCCGGGATGCCGGACGGGCAGGCCGTGGAGACGCTGCGAGGCGTCATGCAAGCCGTTCCCGAGGCGATCCGGGATATGAAAGATGGAGCGGCACAGCCCGGTCGCTGGCAGGCACGGTATAGCGACATACCGCGCGCGGTCAGCACCGCGCGGGCGAAGCTGGGGGAGCCTGCCGCACCCAACCCTGAGCGCAAGCAAGGGGCAGAACAGGGCGTCTGGCCGCAACCCCTGGACTTCCTGGCCGATGCCGACACGGCACCGCCCGAGCTGCACGCCGGGCACATCCCGGCGGCGCTGTTCCCCTTCGTGGCGGACACGGCGGAGCGCATGGGGGTTGACCCGGTCTCGGTGGCGCTGGGCTGCCTCGTCGCGTGCGCGGCCGTGCTCTCCGATGCCTGGCGCCTCCAGCCCAAGCGGGCGGACTACACCTGGACGGAAAGCCCTCGCCTATGGGGCGCCATCGTGGGTGATCCCTCCATACTGAAGTCACCCGTCATCGCCGCCTGCACCCGCCCGATTGACAAGCTGGATGCCGACGCCCGCCGACGCCATGCCGAGGCCATGCGCCTTTACAAGCAGCGACTGCGAGAGGCCAAGGCAGACAAGAGCGGCGGGACACCAGAGCCACCACACCCCCGCCTTGACCGCTACCTGATCGAGGGCGCCACGGTGGAGGCCATCTCGGAAGTGCTGCGTGATGACGACGAAGCCAAGCAGCGGGCGCCGGCTGGGAAAGTGCTGAGCCGGCACGACGAAATGAGCGAGTTCTTCGGCAACCTCGACCGCTACCGGCCTGGCGGTAAGGGTGGTGGCGACCGCGGGGCATACCTGCGCTTGTTCAACGGCGGCGCTTACACGGTTGACCGAATCATGCGCGGCACGTTCACCGTTCCCAACTGGTCCGCCTGCTTCCTGGGCGGCATCCAGCCCGGCCCCATCCAGCGCATCGCCAAGGATGCCGCCGACGATGGCCTGTTGCAGCGGTTCCTCTATGCCGTGCCCGGCGCGCAGCGGCTTGGCCTGGATCGGGCACCGGACGGGGCGGCGCAGCGGCGCTATGCCGGCCTATTCCCAGCGTTGGCAGCGATGCAGCCGCCGCGGACTGCGGATGGCGAGCATACGCAATCTGTCGTGTTCCACACCGACGCGCACCAGCACCGCGAAGGCGTGGACCGCATGGCCCGCGCGATGGCGGCAATGCCGGACACCGCAACCCGCCTCAAGTCCGCCTTCGGCAAGTGGCCCGGCCTATTCGCCCGGGTGGCGCTGGCGTTTCACCTGATTGACGTGGCGGATGCCAACGCGGCCGGCGACATAGGCCCCTGCACACTCGTCATCCCTGTAGAGACTGCCAAGCGAGCCGCCGCCTTCATGTTGGATATCGTGCTGCCGCACTTGCTGCGCGCCGATGCTGTCATGTTCTCGACGGCGCAAACGGGGCATGCTGGATGGGTGGCCGGGTTCATCCTGGCGCACCGGATGGAGCGCATCACCACCCGCGACGTGGTGCAAGCCTATGGCGCGCTGCGCTCCCCCGAGATGCGCGGCGAGCTGGCGGAAGTGATGGCGTCCCTGGTCACGGTGGGATGGCTGGAGCCGGAACCGCCCAGCAACCCCGTGAGGCCAGTCGGCGCGTGGAAGGTGAACCCGGCTGCGCATGTCCTGTTTGCGGCGAAAGCGGAACATGAGCGGCGGCGACGGGACGAAGCTCGGGAAAACCTAGCCGCCCATGTGGACGCCCTGCGGGCGCGGCGTAGGAGCGGGGCAGCATGATGTTGCAGATGTTGCAAGCCGGTTTTCAGGGATCGGACTGTTTGACCCGTTCGACAGCCCGTCTGGCCAAGGGGTCTCTGCAACATTTGCAACACCTTGGGTCCGTAGGACGCCCGATGCCTCAGTTCTGACGCGGGATGTTGCAAGTGTTGCTTGCGTGCGCGTGACTACAGAAATTGCCCTTTTGACCCCCTTTCCATCCTTCTACCCCCGCGTTCTTTATGCCCCGCGCACGCAAGCAACATCTGCAACAGTGTCTCGCAAGGGGTTCCCCCAGGGCGAAAACGCCGCCCCGGACCCTTGCCGAAATAAAGACCTTTATACCTCAACGGATGCTTCTAATGATCTGCCGCACATCGGCGCTCCGTACGCGGCCGGACCCGCCGCCGAGCATGTGTCCGCGCGTTTAGCGTGGTTCCTGCGGGTGCAGCCGCAGCCGGAAGCCGCTCTACCGCGTCCCGCGTCTGCGACGCCCAAACCATCGTTGCATGAGCAGCGGAACCCGCTCTGTTGTCGTCCACTGATGATATATTAGACGCAAACTGAACTTAAACCTTTGCATATGCTGTCATATTTGTCTGGACTGCGTTGTCAGGTCCGCACTGTGTCCGCAGAACCAGCGCAGACTACCGGGCCGGCATTCCCTCCCCCGCTCCGGCAGACCTCGCATTAAAGCCGCATCCAAGCATAGACGGGATATCAGGCAATCAAGGCAAGTATGACAGCGCATGACAACTATGGACACGGCAGGACATTATTACTCTGCGATAGGTATCTATTGCACTCAGCCTACCAATACCCGCATATTACCATGCAGCATGTCACGCATTGGTCCCTACTCCAGCCCGAGTTCCATGGCGAAGATTGACGGTCGTTCCGCCGACGGCCGGTTCTTGCGCCGCATCCGCC
>CAXSFF010000368.1:0-4706 GCA_964236035.1 uncultured Acetobacteraceae bacterium | reverse complement strand
GACGATTTCCGGGTACTTCTGCGCGAAGTCCTTGCGCACGACGACGCCGTGGAAGGTCGGTGCCCTCGTTTCGGCCCCGTCGTAGATCTTCCGCGCAAAGCCGCGGAACGGCAGCAGCTCGGGGAACGGGACGAAATCGGCGTGGGCATCGATGCGCTTCGCCTGCAGGTTGGTGCTGCCGATTTCTGGTGACTGCGAAACGAGGTTCCAGAAATTGCTCGGCAGGCCACGCTGCTGCAGCGCCGCCAGCAACATGCCATGCGCCGCGGATCCGAACGGAACCGAGACGGTCTTGCCCTTCAGGTCGCTGAAGTCATACAGCTGGGTGTCCTTGTTGACGAGGATGCCGTTGCCGCCGCCATAGGCGTTGTAGGCCAGGATCGCCACCAGCTGCGTCTGGTTCCCCCGTCTGCTGGCCGGTCGCCCCGTTTATCAGCAGCGGGTAGTCGCCCATCATCCCGATCTGGATGTTGTTGGCCATCATGCCGTTGGTGGTGGGCGGGCCGGAGGTGAAGTTCTGCCAGGACAGGGAGTACTGCACGTCCTGATACTTGCCGGTTTTCGGCAGGTGTTTCTCCAGCAGGCCTAACTCCCGCAGCACGGCGCCGCCGGTCACGGTGTTGGTCGTCGTGTTCTGCGTGCCGATCCCGATCTCCAGGGTTTCGGCGAAGGCACCCGTGAACCCGGTCCCGCCCGCCAGGGCGAACGCCAGGCAGGCGGCGACGGCACTGTTCACGCGGCCGCGGCAATTTGTGAGATGACTCGTTCTGTTCAGGGAATTTCCGTGCCGCGCCGGCCTGATCCTGCATTTCGTGTTGGTTGGCGGAACGGATACGGTCGCGAGCACGTAGGCCACGCCATGGCCCGCACCATCGGCCCTGTCACCAGTGCGACCGATCCTGCGACCGCTGTCGCTATCAGCGGACAGCAAGCCGTATGGCCTCAAACAGGGCGAGGCCTTGGTTCGGACCACCAACGGCATGCGGCGATGCATGGCAAACCCTCGATCTCGCCGTCAGATCGATAACATACGACATCATGACGTCATTATGAAAATCGCGGAATACCTCGAAATATAGATTTTTATGCCGCTTGATTAATCAAACACAGTTTGCTGATTAGCTACGCCTACTTTATGTGCCAACAGAAGTTTCAAGTGAGTATATAACAGTCATTTGTAAAGGATTTACTGCTGTGCACAGCAGCAATCGATTCTTGACATCACGCCCGCTCTAACGGCTGTCATGACATCATGATGCGTGTGGGCTAGGCTGACGTCATGGGAGTCGATCCAAACAGTTCCTTGCCGCTGTACGCCCAGATCGAGGGCATCCTGGCATCCTCCATCAAGACGGGAGAGTTGCAGCCGGGGAGCCAGTTGCCTCCCGAGGACAGCCTCAGCGCCCGCTTCTGCGTGAGTCGCACGACGATCCGGGTGACGATCCAGAACCTGGCGCGTCGCGGATTGGTGGAAATCCGCCGTGGCAAAGGGACGTTCGTGGCGCAGCCCCGGATCACCCAGGAACTGACCAGCCTCACCAGCTTCGTCGAGGACATGCAGGCCATCGGTTTGCATGCCACCGCGCGGTTGCTCGACCAGAGCGTCGTGGCCGCGTCCCAGGCCGTCGCGCAACAGCTTGGAATCCCCGAGGGGACGTCCGTCGTGAAAATCCGCCGGGTCCGCGTTGCCGACGGTACGCCTGTGTCCCTCGACGAGACCTACCTGCCCCACGGCATCGGCCTGAAGGTCATGGCAAACGATCTCGAGGTGGAGCCGATCTTCTCGCTTCTGGAACAGAAATACGACCAGCGCCTGACAGAGGCCGACTATTGGCTCGAGGCGGTAGCGGCCAACACGGATGTCGCATCCGCGCTCGGGGTCGCCTTGGGCAGTCCGATCTTCCGGATCGAGCGGACGTCGTACTGCGCCGGGCGCAGGCCGATCGATTACGAACGGCTCTACTACCGCGGCGACCAGATCCGCTTCGTCACCCGCCTCGCGCGTCGCCGCCCCGCCGACCACACCTGACTCCAGTCGGGACGCATCAATGCACGTCGAGCATGTGGGCGCCGATCGCCTTCGGGTCCGCGCCGGCGGCGGGGGCCTCGTGGACGATGCAGCCGCGGTGCATCACCACGATGCGGTCGGCCAGCTCCAGTATCTCGTCGAGGTCTTCGCTGATGAGCAGGATCGCCGTGCCGGCGTTACGCGCGGCCATGATGCGGGCGCGCACCTCCGCCACCGCCTTCACGTCCAGCCCGAAGCATGGGTTGGCGACGATCAGCAGCGCCACCTCGCCATCCAGCTCGCGCGCCAGCACGCAGCGCTGCACGTTGCCGCCCGACAACACGCCGATCGGGGCGTCGGCCGAGGGTGCCCGCACGCCGTAATCGGCGATCATCCGCTCCGCCCGGCGCCGCATGTCGCCGGCATTCAACCAACGACGCGGCGCGTCCTGCCCCGCTTCGCCAAGCCGGTCGAACTGCCGCAGGTTCAGGTTGTCCACCACCGACATGGTCGGCACGCAGCCGTTGCGCAGCGGCTCCTCCGGCAGCACCCGCACGTGCAGCGCCTGCGACTCGCGGCGGCTGGCGCGGTACGGCGCGCCGTTCACCGTGATGGTCCCGGCGCTGGCCGGGCGCTGGCCGCCAAGCACCTCGAGCAACTCCTTCTGCCCGTTGCCCGACACCCCGGCCACACCGACGATCTCGTGCGACCGCACCGTCAGCTCGGCAAGGTCCAGGCCCGGCCGCCCGACATCGGCCGCCGTCCGCACCGCCCGCATTGACAAACGCACCGCGGCCTCGACCACGCCGCGCCGCTCCGGGCGACCCGGCGCATGCGGCTCGCCGATCATCATCGCCGTCATGTCGCCCGGGCTCAACGCCGCCGTGGCGCCGCGCCCGGCCAGCTTGCCGCGCCGCAGCACGGTGACCTCGTCGGTGAAGCGCATCACGTCGGACAGCTTGTGGGTGATGATCACGATGGTGACGCCGCCGGCATGGGCGAGGCCCCGCATCAGGCCCAGCATCTCGTCCGCCTCCTGCGGGGTCAGCACGGAGGTGGGCTCGTCCAGCACCAGGAACCTGCGCTGCAGATAAAGCTGTTTGAGGATCTCGGTCTTCTGCCGCTCGCCGGCGGACAAGGTGCCGACCACGGCGCCCAGGCGCACCTGGAACGGCATCCGGGCCATGAACGCGTCCAGCGCGGCCCGCTCGCGCGCCCAGTCGATCACGGCGGGCACCTGGCCGCGGGCGATGACCAGGTTCTCGGCCACGGTCATCGAGGGCACCAGGGTGAAGTGCTGGTACACCATGCCCAGGCCGAGCGCGTCGGCGTCGGCCGGGCGGGCGATCGCCGCCTCGCGCCCGTCGACCAGGAAGCCGCCCTCGTCGGCGCGGTAGTAGCCGAGCAGGCACTTCACCAGCGTCGACTTGCCCGCGCCGTTCTCGCCCAGCAGGCCGTGCACCGTGGCCGGCTGCACCTTCATGCTGACGTCCGTCAGCGCGTGGAACGCGCCGAAACGCTTGCCGACGCCGACGGCTTCGACGCCGATCGCGGTCAGGCCAGGTGCTCCAGGAACGTCGCGGAGTCCGTCACCGCCCCGAACACGCCGCCCTGCATCGGGATCATCGCGATCGCGGCAAGATGGTTGGCGAGGTGGGTGGCGCCGCAGCAATCGCTCAGCAGCAGGCATTCGAACCCGCGGTCGTTGGCGTCGCGCATCGTCGTGTGGACGCACACGTCGGTGGTAATGCCTGTCAGCACCAGGTTGCGGACGCCGCGGGTGCGCAGCACCAGCTCCAGGTCGGTGGCGTAGAAGCTGCCCTTGCCGGGTTTGTCGATCACGGCCTCGCCGGGCAACGGCGCTAGTTCGGGGATGATCTCCCAGCCGGGTTCGCCGCGCACCAGGATGCGGCCGCACGGGCCGGCATCGCCGATCCCCGCGCCGATCCGCTGCGAGCGCCAGCGCTTGTTGGCGGGCAGGTCGGACAGGTCGGGGCGGTGGCCCTCGCGGGTGTGGATGACGGTGTCGCCGCGCGCCCGCATCGCGGCCAGCACGCGCGCGATCGGCGCGATCGGCGCGCGGGTGAGCGACAGGTCGTAGCCCATGCTGTCGACATAGCCGCCGGGTCCGCAGAAATCGGCCTGCATGTCGATGACGATCAGCGCCGTCCCCGTGAGGTCGCCGTCATACGGCCACGGGTACGGGTCGGCCGGGATCATTCCGCGGCCTTGCGCATCGCCCGCGGCGGCGGCAGCCCGCAGCCGGTGCCGTCCGTCACCTGCACCTGCGCCTCCCACGGCAGCCGGTAGCGCCCGGCGGCGAGGTCCTGCATGTAGGTGTACGGGCAATCCGTGGCGCCGCCCGCCACCGCCGAGTAGCCGCGGTGGCCGAACTGGTAAGGGTTGTTCTCGACGCCCCAGCACGCACGCGCCTCGCGCACCAGGTCGGGGCGCACCTCGGCGGTGATGATCTCGTCGGCACGGCCGGCGCCCTGGGCCACGATCGCGCCGTCGAAGTTGCACACCATCGCCTCGCCCATCGAGTCGAAGGTGCCGTCGCTGCCGCACATGCACACGCTCGCCGTCACCATCAGGTTGCAGAACGCGTTGCTCTGGTTGGTGAAGCGCCAGGCGTCGCGGATCGGCGCCGTGTAGCCAGCGGTGCGCAGCATCACCTCCGCGCCGCGATAGGCGGCCT
>CAXSFF010000367.1:0-4718 GCA_964236035.1 uncultured Acetobacteraceae bacterium | reverse complement strand
TCGCGGTGACCACCGGCACCGCCGACCAGGGCTTCGAGGGCTTCCGCTTCGTCGGCTTCAACCTGTACGACGCGCTGGTCAACTGGGACCTCTCGAAAAGCGACCGGCCGTCCGACATCAAGCCCGGCCTGGCGACCGAGTGGCACGTCGATCCGGACAACCACAAACGCTGGATCTTCACCCTGCGCCAGGGGGTGAAATTCCATGACGGCTGCGGCTTCAGCGCCGACGACGTGGTGTGGAACTTCGGCCGCATCAGCGACCAGAAGGCGCCGCAGTTCAACGTCCAGCAGTTCGGCCTGGCCCGCGCGTACCTGGCGAACTTCGACAGCGTCGAGAAGCTAGACGACCACACCATCGTCATCAACACCAAGTTCGTCGAATCGATCTTCCCGTTCGAGATGTCCTACGTGATGATGGTCAGCCGCTGCCGGGCGGAGGCGCTGCACTATGACTGGAACGCCTTCGCCAACCAGCCGTCCGGCACGGGGCCATACAAGTTCCTGAAGCAGACCGCGCACGAACGCATGGAGATGCTGCCGAACAAGGAGTACTGGGACCCGGCGCGGGTGCCGAAGCAGGACCGCCTGGTGCTGCTGCCGATGCCGGAGGCCGCCACCCGCACGGCGGCGCTGCTGTCCGGCCAGGTGAACTTCATCGAGGCGCCGGCGCCCGACGCCGTGCCCGTGCTGAAGCGGGCGGGGATGCAAATCTCCACCAACACCTATCCGCATGTCTGGCCGTACATGCTGAACTACACCCGCGGGCCGTTCACCGACCTGCGGGTGCGGCAGGCGGCCAACCACGCGATCAACCGCGACGACGTGGTCGAGCTGGTCGGCGGCCTGGCCATCCCCGCCCTGGCGATGGTGCCGCCCACCCTGCCGTACTACGGCCACCCCGTGACCTACCCGTTCGACAAGGACAAGGCGCGCGCCTTGCTGAAGGAGGCCGGCTGCCTGCCGTGCAAGGTCACGCTGGCGATCTCCACCTCCGGCTCCGGGCAGATGCAGCCGCTGCCGATGAACGAGCTGGTGAAGCAGCAGTTGGAGGACGCCGGGTTCGAGGTCTCGCTGAGCGTGATGGACTGGAACGCCATGGTGGCCCTGTACCGCGCGGGGGTGACGCAATCCCCGTCGACCGACGCCCTGAACTTCTCGCGCGGGCTGCTGGACCCGCTCAACGCTATCATCAAGCCGGCGGGCACCGCGTTCTGGGCGCCGACCGGCACCGACTGGGGCCATTTCGGCACCCCGGAGGCGGACGCCCAGATCAAGGCGATCTTCGAGGAGTTCGACCCAACGAAGCGCCTGGCGCTGCTGACCAGGCTGCACGAATACGAGTCCGAGCAGGCGCTGATGGTGTTCGTGGTGCACGACCTCAACCCGCGCGCGCTGTCGCCGAAGCTGCATGGGTTCGTGCAGGCGCAAAGCTGGTTCCAGGACCTCACGCCGATCACGGTCGACCCGTAGGAGCAGCCTCATGCTCGGCTACGTCGTCCGCCGCATCCTGTTCGCCGTCCCGATCGCGCTGGGCGTCAGCGTGGTGTGCTTCTCGCTGGTCTACCTCGCGCCCGGCGACCCGCTGCAGACGGTGCTGCCGCCGGACGCGACCGCCGAGACCATCGCCGTCGTGAAGCACGCCTACGGGTTCGACCGGCCGATCCCCGTGCAGTACGCGATCTGGCTGTGGCATGTGCTGCAAGGCGATTTCGGCCGCTCCATCGCGACGCAGCGGCCGGTGACGCTGGAGGTGTTCGGCGCCGTCGCCAACACGGCCATGCTGGCGCTGTTCGCGGTGCCGCTGTCGTTCGGGCTGGGCTACGCGATGGGCGCGGTCGCCGGGTGCTACCCGGGGCGCGTGATGGACCGCGTGGTGACGGGGGCGGCGGTGATCGGCGTCAGCCTGCCGAACTACTGGCTGGGCCTGGTGCTGGTGATCCTGTTCGCCGTCGAGTACATGGTGCTGCCGGCCAGCGGCATGGGGCAGTCGGGGTCGGCGGCGTTCGTGCTGTGGCATTGGAGCGACGCGCGGTTCCTGGTGCTCCCCGTGGTCACCCTGGCGATGATCCCGATCGGCATCATCGCGCGCACCACCCGCGCCGCCGTGGCCGACGTGCGCAACCAGGACTTCGTCACCACCCTGCGCGCGATGGGCCTGGGCGAGGGCGCCGTGATCCGCCACGTGCTGAAGAACGCCTCGCCGCAGGTGCTGGCGGTGATGGGGTTGCAGTTCGGCTACCTGATGGGCGGTTCCATTTTAGTGGAGACGGTGTTCACCTGGCCCGGCAGCGGCTTCCTGCTGAACAAGGCCATCATCAACCGCGACATCCCCGTGCTGCAAGGCACGATCCTGGCGCTGGCGCTGATCTTCGTCGTCACCAACCTGGTGGTCGACCTGTTGCAGGCGGTGTTTGACCCGCGGATACGCCGCGCGTGAGCCTGGCGTTGCACCGCCCGGCCGAAGACGCGGAGGGTGCGCCCGCCACCCGGGTGCGCGGCTACTGGCGCTCGGTCGGCTACCGGCTCGGCCACGACCGGCTGACGCTGGCGTTCGGCTTCGTGGTGCTGGCGATCGTCGCCGCCGCCGTGTTCGCGCCGCTGGTCGCGCCGTTCGACCCGTACCAGCAGAGCATCATCGGCCGCCTGAAGCCGTTCGGCTGGCGCGGCCACCCGTGGGGCACCGACGAGCTGGGCCGCGACCTGATGAGCCGGCTGATCTATGGCGGGCGCATCTCGCTGGTGATGGGCCTCGCGCCCGTGCTGATCGCGACCGTGATCGGCGGCAGCCTGGGCGTGATCGGCGGGTTCGCCGGGCGGGTCGCCAACACGGCGATCATGCGCACCATGGACGTGTTCTACGCCTTCCCGTCCATCCTGCTGGCGGTGGCGATCTCGGGCGCGCTGGGCGGCGGCATCGGCAACGGCATCCTGTCATTGAGCCTGGTGTTCATTCCCGCCATGTGCCGGGTCGCGGAGACGGCGACGGCGCAGGTGCGCAACCTCGACTACATCGAGGCGGCGCGGGCCAGCGGCGCCGGCACGTTCAGCATCCTGCGCTACCATGTGCTCGGCAACGTGCTTGGCCCCGTCTTCATCTATGCGTCGAGCCTGGTGTCGGTCAGCATCCTGCTCGCCTCCGGGCTGTCGTTCCTCGGCCTCGGCGTGCAGCCGCCGGAGCCGGACTGGGGGCTGATGCTCAGCACGCTGCGGCAGTCGCTGTACGTCGATCCGCTGGGTTGCGCGCTGCCGGGGATCGCGATCTTTGTCACCTCGATCTGCTTCAACCTGGTCAGCGACGGGGTGCGCGCCGCGATGGACGTGCGGTGAGCGCCACGACGCATGTCGACGCGCGCGACCGCGGCGGCGCCGGGCAGCCGATGCTGATCGTGCGCGGCCTGGTGCGGCATTTCCGGGTGAAGGGGCCGGGGAAGGGGGCCGTGGTGCGGGCGGTGGACGGCGTGTCGTTCACGCTGTTCAAGGGCGAGACGCTCGGCGTGGTGGGGGAGTCCGGCTGCGGCAAGTCCACCCTGGCCCGCCTGCTGCTGCACCTGCTGCCGCCGGACTCGGGCGAGCTGGTGTTCGATGGCGACGCTGTCGGCGAGACCAAGGGCATCGGCGTCGCGGACTTGCGGCGCCAGGTGCAGATGGTGTTCCAGGACAGCTACTCCTCGCTCAACCCGCGCATGCCCGTGCAGGACAGCGTCGCCTTCGGGCCGATGATGCACGGGCGCTCGAAGGCGGACGCCCGCCGGGTGGCGCAGGACATCCTGGCCAAGGTCGGCCTGCGCCCCGACCTGTTCGGGCCGCGCTATCCGCACGAGCTGTCCGGTGGGCAGAAGCAGCGCGTCAACATCGCCCGCGCGCTGGCGGTCGGCCCGCGCATGGTGATCCTGGACGAGGCGGTGTCGGCGCTCGACAAATCCGTCGAGGCGCAGGTGCTCAACCTGCTGCGGCAGTTGAAGCGCACGCTGAACCTGACTTACCTGTTCATCAGCCACGACCTCAGCGTGGTGCGCTACATCAGCGACCGGGTGCTGGTGATGTACCTCGGCCAGGTGGTCGAGCTTGGCCCGGCGCATTCCGTGTTCGGCGGCGCGCGGCATCCGTACACGCAGGCGCTGCTCGGCTCCCGCCTGTCGATGGACCCGGCGCGGCGCATCGACGCGCCGCCGCTGATAGGCGACCCGCCCAGCCCGATCGACCCGCCCTCCGGCTGCCGCTTCCGCACCCGCTGCCCGCACGCCGAGCTCGTGTGCGAGGCCGCCATGCCGGCGCTTGGCCATTGGGTGGGCCGCGACTCCCACGTCGCCGCCTGCCACATGACGGACCCGGCCTCCGGCCATTCGCTGGCGGGGACGGCCTGATGGACGCAGGCCTCGCCGCGCCGCTGCTCGAAGTCCACGACCTGTCGGTGCAGTTCGTCACCCGGGAGGCGACGGTCAACGCGGTCAGCGGCGCGACCTTCAGCGTGCGCGCCGGCGAGGTGCTGTGCCTGCTGGGCGAGTCAGGGTCCGGCAAGTCTGTCACCCTGCGCGCGCTGATGCGGCTGCTGCCGGAGCGCGCCCGCGTGGTTGGGCGCGTCAGCCTGGGCGGCGAGGACGTGCTGGCGTTGCAGGGCCGCGCGTTGCAGGCGTTCCGCGGCGGCACCGTGTCGATGGTGTTCCAAGAGCCGATGACGGCGCTCGACCCCGTCTGCACGATTGGCCAGCACCTTGT
>CAXSFF010000366.1:0-4719 GCA_964236035.1 uncultured Acetobacteraceae bacterium | reverse complement strand
AGGCGGCCAGTCGATCCACTCCGATGTGGCGATCGAGTTGGTGCTGACGCTGCGGCTCATTTTCCACCTGGCCCTGCGTCAGGCTGAGGCGTTCACCCGCAGCGTGCTCGCTCCGCTCAGCCTCGAGTTGGCGGTGCCCGACCACATCACCTTGTCCCGGCGCGGTCGCGCCTTTGCCGGGCGTCAGCCCCGGGCTGTCCCGCACGACCGGCCCGTGCACCTCGTGTTGGACAGCACCGGCCTGCAGCTGTTCGGGCGGGGCGAGGGGGACGCACAGAAACACGGGAGAGCCCGCCGGCGATAGCGCAAGCTCCACCTTGCCGTGGACGCCGACACTGGCGAGATCGCCGCCCACGTTCTGACCGAGGGGCATGCGGACGATGCGGCTCAGGCGCCAGGTCTGTTCGGGCAGGTAGAGGGCAGCGTCGCCACCGTGACTGCGGACGGCGCCTACGACAGCGATGCCGTCTACCAGGCAGCCGCCCAGCAACATGGCCCGCCACCGGACGTGGCCATCCCGCCACGCGCCTCCGCTGTGCCAAGCACCAACGACCCTGCTGCCCAGACCCTGCGGGATCGCCATGTCCAGCTGATCGCCGAGCGGGGCCGCATGGGCTGGCAGCAAGCGACCAGCTACGGCCGGCGCAATCTCGTCGAGACCGCCATCGGCCGACACAGGCACCTGATCGGCCCCAAGCTCCGCGCCGCACCCTGCCTGGTCAGCAGGGCGAGGCCGCCCTCGCCGTTGCCGTGCTCAACCGCATGATCAGGGCCGCCAAGCCCGTCTCCGTCCGACAGACCTGATCTTCGCAGCCGAACCGAGAAATCTCGTCAACTCAACGGTCCATGCAACAACGCCGACCTTCTTGGCAAAACCTAGGCTGGTTGAAGCAGGACACTCCAGCCAGGCCGCACGTCCCCGACCACGTCAGGAGGCAAGGCGTTCTCAGTCAGGTAGACCGTGCAGGGCCGGGCGCGGCATTGGTCACACCGCAGATGCACGACCACGTCCGCCAGGGAACATCCTTTGGCAACGCCATTTTCTGCGAGTAGCAGGCGGATGGGCCTGCTGCTCGAGGCACGGCACGCGCAGGCGACGTAGAGCCAGCGGCCGCGCAAGGTATGCAGGGTGCAGGCAAGCGCGATGGCGCGGTCAAAGGGTGGGCAGTGGCCTGCATGGCCCCACGATGAAGTGAGAACAGAGTAGGAACAAGGCCGAACTTGGCTGCACCTTCGTTTCCCTGCCGTCAGATGCCCGACCCCCGCCGATCATCAATCCTGGGTCGGAAATGTGAGTGGTATTTTTGAAGGCTAAGTTGCAGATAGCGGACTCAGCTTGGCTCGCGCATGCGCACACCAATGCCCCCGCCATTCTCGGGAATGAACTCCACACCAGCGTCGCCGAATGCGCGCTGGACTGCCGCGACGTTGGGCGTTGTCATGCGCACCGGACCATCCAGGCCTTCCGCACGCTTGATGGTCGCAACACCGACCTGCGACCTCTCGGCGAGCGTTTCGGCCGTCCAGCGGAGCAGTGCCCGTGCCGCTCTGATCTGCCCTCCTGTGATGATACTCTCCGCATCATGTGATATTCTAGGCTTGCAAAGCTTGTCGTGATCCTTTAGGTATCATTCGAGACTTTAGGCTGCAACGAACGGCACCTGCGTGCCGCCCTGAAGGCTGGACATGAAGCTTGAGCATGTCCGGATCCTCCATGCCGCACCGCGCTGTGCTGCAGGCGGGAACCAACCTGTTCAGCACCGATCCGCCGGTCGCCTCTTCATGGATGCCATGGTCTCGGAAACGGACATTGAGCTTCTCGAGCTGTGCGCCGCCTTCCTCGCGGTCCGCACTTCGGCCTCTGCCGTGCCCGGCGAGGACGACCTTGCCCGTGCCTTGCAGGCGCGCGACTTCCTTGCCGGCCGGATCAGGGCGATCCCGCCGCTGTCGCCGGAGGGGGTGCGGACCAAGGCCCGGGTCGGCCTCGTGCTGCTGGGCGAGGGGCACCCGCCCGAACTGGCCGGCGACGACGTGGGTTTCGCCCTGACGGTCCTGCGCGACCTGGCGACGGGCACGCCCTATGCCGGCCTGGAGGTCACCGGGCCGGACGCCGAGCTGCTGTCGGCCTGTGCCGCCTTCGATGCCCTGGAGCACGAGGCCGAAGCGCTCCAGGTCGGCCCCGGCCGGATCACGGACGACGAGACGAGGAGCCGGGCCTTGGCGGTAATCGTGGCGCGGCAGGAACCCTGTCTGGAGCGGATGTGCGCGATCCGGGTGACCAGCCCGGTGTGCTGGCAGGCCAGGGCCCGGTCGCTGGCGCTGTGGGACCGCGACATGCTGGCCGACTACGAGGAGGGCTACACCGACCAGCGCCTGCTGGCCGCCCTGCTGCGCGACATGGTGGCCTGATGCCGATCCGGCCGGAACGTGGCTGCCTCCCGGTGTCGGCGAACTTCCCGGCATTCCGGCGTCAGCGTGTCCACTCCGGCACCTGTTGGTCGTGGTGCAGGCGCAGCCTCTGGATCTGCAGGGCCTCGAACACCTCCTCGGGCGGTGGTGGGTCCGCACCCCCGGCCAGCCCGGGCAGGCTGGCCCGCGCCTCGTCGGCGAAGCGCCGCGGCAGCACGGCACCGGGCTGGTCGAGGTAGGCGTGCTGCCACCAGGCCTGGATCGTGGGACCAGCGACCCTGAGCAGGCTATCGGCGGGCAGCCGGTCGCGCTTCTCGCGCTGGTTCACCAGCCGGTGCGCCGGCAGGAGGTTCCACAGGTCGCCGCACGGCCAGGCCGACCAGGGCAGGCAGTGGTCGATGTCCAGGCTGGCCGCGTCCAGCCGGCGGCCGCTCCACACGCAATGCAGGCCGGGGCCCGCCTCGATCAGCCGCAGGGCGCGCTCCCTGGGCAGGGCCACGCCCCGCGACGGCTCGGACCAGGTCATGGCGGCGGTGAGCGCAACCTCGTCCAGCGTCCTGCCCTGGCGCGCCGCGTAGCCGCGCATGAGCCGCCCCCACTCGGCGACCAGCGCCGGCTCCACCCATGCCGAGAACCGCCCCAGCGCCTACCAGAGCGGGCGTGGCACCTGCAGCGTGCCGAACCCGGACAGGAACGCGGCGTCGAGCACCACTTCGTCTTGGGCAGGCGGGGCGCGTCGCCGGGTGGTGGGCAGCACGCAGCGGCCGTCCGGGTAGGTCATGTACGTGGCCGGCATGCGAGCGATCAGGTCGGCGGTCTCCTGCAGCGCCGCCGCCACCGCCTGAGCCGCCTCGCCGGCGAAGCGTGCGCCGACCCGCAGGTCGAGCCGCGGCACCGCCCCGCCCAGCAGGGCGCGGAACCCCGGCCCGGCGAACCCCAGCCCCTCCGGCCCGACGTTGCCCTGTGTCTGCGGCAGCCCGGCCGCGACCAGCGGCAGGTAGAGCCGCAGCCAGTCGAGGGCGACCAGCCCGAGCGGCACCGCCACGGCCTCGTCCTGCGCCTCCGCCAGCCCGGCCTGCCCGTCGGCGGCGCGGCACAGGGCACGCAGCAGGCCGAGCTTGTAGCTGGAGCTCTTGCGGTCGTTGAGGATGACGTGGCGCAGCAGCGGCAGCGCGCCGGTGCCGTCGTCAGGCAGGCGCAGGGCCACGCCGGTCCAGCTCACCCCGGGGCGGCCCAGGGCATCGTCCATGGCGTGGGTGCGCACCACGATGGCGCCGTGCGTGCGGGCAAGGTCCTCCAGTTCGGCGAGCGACACCGGGTGCATGCCGCGCCCTGCCTCCGCCGGACCCTCGCGCAGGGTGAGGGCGAGCAAGCCACCCGGACGGAGCAGGCCGAGCAGCTTGCGCAGGGCGCGGGCTCGCTCGGCGGGCGCGACATGCTGCCACACGGCGCTGAGCAGGATCACGTCGAAGGCCAGCCCAAGGCGCAGCGTGGCAGGCAGGGCGGGCAGCTGGTCGGCGACCCAGCGCACCCCGGCGTCTGGATGCCGCCGGACGGCCTCGGCGCGCAGAGCAGGGGAGGGCTCGACCGCGACCACGTCGTGCCCGAGCCGGGCAAGCCAGGCGGCGTCGCGGCCGCTGCCGGCGCCGACATCGAGCACCAGGGAGCGGGCGGTCGGGAGCAGACCGTCGAGCCAGCCGTGCAGGCACGCCGGCGCGATCGCCTCGTAGCGGTCAGCCAGCACGGCGGCCCGGGCATCATACCAGGCTGCAGGATCGGGCAGGTCGGCCGGACTGGTCATGGCTGCATCGACCTTGTCATGACGATTGATTGCACCTGGGGCAGGCGAGCGGATAGCCTTGGATCATGAACGTCATGCTCCAGGTCCCTGACGAGATTGCCGCCCGGATTGCTGCCTCCGGCGGCAGCTTGGAGCGGCGCGCCCTGGAGGGCCTGGTGACCGAGGAGTACCGCGCCGGCCGCATCGGCAGGGGCGAGCTCCGCGAGGCACTCGGCTTCGAGGTGCTGGACGAGGTCGACGGCTTCCTGAAGCAGCGTGGCATTCTCGACGACACCACGCTCGAGGAGGTGCTGCGCGACCGGCAGGCCCTGGAGCAGCTTGGCTTCTAGCGTCGCATGCCGATCGTCGTCACGGATGCCGGGCCGCCGCACTACCTGATCCTGATCGACGCGATCGACCTCCTGCCCCGCCTGTTCGGCTCGGTGACCATCCCCGACACTGTGGCCATGGAGCTGAGCCACCCCCGCGCTCCTGCGGCTGTCCGGGCCTGGCTTGGGTCATCGCCTACA
>CAXSFF010000365.1:0-4720 GCA_964236035.1 uncultured Acetobacteraceae bacterium | reverse complement strand
CGAGGTCCATCACCTGGGTCACCTTGGTCTCCGCTACCTCATAGGTGAACACGCCGCAGACGCCGACGCCGCGGCGGTGCACGTGCAGCATGATGCGGGTCGCCTCCTCCCGCGTCTTTTGGAAAAAGCGTTCCAGCACGTGCACGACGAACTCCATGGGAGTGTAATCGTCGTTCAGCATCAATACCTTATACATGGCGGGGCGGCGCGTCTTGGGCCGGGCCTTGGTGACGACGCCGATCCCGGGGCCATCGCCCCCGCGCTTGTCTGTGTCGGTCATCTCAACGGTGCGCACGCCACGGTTCTCCTCATGGAGCGACCATATCGGATGCCCATGCCCATAGAGAAGAGTTACCGGCCCGGCCACGGGGACCGTCACCATGAAAACCGGCGGCAGGAGGCCAAAACGCCGATGGCCCGGACATATGTCCGGGCCATGCCGATGGCCGCGTCGGATCAGGCGGCGTGGGTGAACATCTCGGTCGCCAGCGACAGCCGGGCGGTGATCGGGGCCACCGTCCGCTCCGACAGCTTCATGCTGGCGTCGGTCAACTGGCTCGCCTGCGACACCGCCTTCTCCGTCGCGGAGCGCAGCAGGCCGCTCTGCAGGTCTATCGCCTCGCGGATGGAGTTCACCGAAGCCATCGCCTTCATGGTGCCCACGGCGTCTTCCAGCAACGCCTTCGCGCTGCTGGCGGCGTGCTGGAACATGTCCTGCAGCCCCGTGGCGAGGATCTGGCTGGAGCGGGTCATCGCCTCGATGTTGCCCTGGCTGAACGCCATCATGTCCTGCGCGGTCTTCATTGCCTTGTCCACACCCTGGTGCATGCTGGACTGCGCCTGCTCGAACCCCGTCGTGGCCTGGGCGATGCCGTCCTTGAGGCCGCTCATGGTGCGGTCGAAGGTCTGGTTGGCCACGTCCTGGCCTTGCTGCAGGGCGTCGGTCGCGTTGCTCATCACGTCTCTCCATTCGAATTGAAGCCGATGCGGCGACACCACCGTGTTGGCCCGGCTCATTAGGTTTATGCTGCGGTGCAGCAAGGTTGCGTTTGGGTTAGCGGGGGGATGGAGTCAACTAAAATTGTGCACTGCAACTAAGTTTATCTTTGACCATCGTCACAATGCCGACATAAGAACAGCTTGTAAGCACCTCTAAATACGCTTTAATCACGCCGAACGCTGGACATTTTCTATAACGCCATCATAAGGTGCGGCCTTACGCTTAGGAGATTGCGGGCATGTCGCGCCTGATACGCAGTGCCTTGCGTGGGTTGCTCGTGATCACGGTCGCGTTGGCTGGCAGCTACCGGCCGGCCGCTGCCCAGGTCGGCTCCGACCGCTATGCGTCGATCGTCATCGATGCCAGGTCCGGCGCCGTGCTGTCGGCCGCCAATGCCGACGAGCCGCGCTATCCGGCCAGCTTGACCAAGATGATGACCATCTACATGCTGTTCGAGGCGCTGCGCGACCGCCGAGTCAGCCTCGACCAGGCGGTCCCCGTCTCGGGGCATGCCGCGGCGATGATGCCGTCCAAGCTCGGCCTGCTGCCGGGAAGCTATATCACGGTCGACCAGGCGCTGCTGGGGCTGGTGACCAAGTCTGCCAACGACGCCGCCGCGGCGCTTGGCGAGCTGATGGGCGGCAGCGAGGACCGCTTCGCCCAAATGATGACCATGCGCGCCCGCGCCCTCGGCATGAGCCACACCACGTTCCGCAACGCCTCCGGCTGGCCCGACCCGGACCAGGTCACCACGGCGCGCGACCTGGCGGTGCTGGCGCGGCACCTGGTGCTCGACTACCCCGACGAGTACCATTATTTCAGCGTGCCGAACTTCGCGTTCCACGGCCATGTGATCTGGAACCACGACCGCATGCTGCAGAGCTACCCGGGCGCCGACGGGTTGAAGACCGGCTACACGGACGCCTCCGGCTGCAACCTGGTCACCTCCGCGGTGCACGGCGATGTGCGCCTGATCGGCGTCGTGATGGGGGCCAGCAACGGGTCGGAGCGCGACATCCACATGGCATCGCTGCTCGACGCCGGTTTCGACGGCTCCGGCGTTCCGGTCAGCCCCATGGAGCGGCCACGGCCGCGCTTCCCGACCCTGGTCGCGCAGGCATCCGCGGCGACGCTCCCCACCGTGGCGCTCGAACCCGCCTACCACCGCCTGCGTCGGGCCGCTGGCGAGCGCCCGGTGGCGCTGCACCGCCCGGCCCCCGCATCGGACCTGCGCCAGGACTACCACGCCCGTCCGGCGCGCCAGCCCATCGGGCATGTCCGCCCGGCGCTGGACCGCACGCCGTTGCCGCCCCCGGCCGTCGTCATGCCCAACAACGCCCGCTGGCGCGCCCATGGCTGACGCTGCCCATGGTTGACGGCGCCGGCTGAACTGCGGCCCGCCTCCGTTGCCGGGCTTGCGCCGGCTGCCGAGGGTGCGCATTTTCCGGTCTCTGCGAACGCGGTAGCGAGGCTGACATGGACGGCGGGACGGATGCGCGGCGGATCACCCTGTATGCGCCGGAAGATTTCGCCGGGTTGCGCGCGGCCGGACGGCTGGCGGCCGAGACGCTGGACATGATCACGCCGCATGTCCGCCCGGGCGTCACCACTGGCCAGTTGGACGCGCTGTGCCATGATTTCATGGTGGCCCACGGCTCCGTGCCGGCGACCTTGAACTACCGTGGCTACCCGAAGTCGATCTGCACCTCGATCAACCACGTCGTCTGCCACGGCATCCCCGGCGAGCGCCGCCTGGTCGAGGGCGACGTGCTCAACATCGACGTCACCGTCATCCTGGACGGCTGGCATGGCGACACCAGCCGCATGTATGTCGCCGGGCAGCCCGGCACCCGCGCGCGGATGCTGATGGACGTGACCTACGAGGCGCTGATGCGCGGCCTGGCGGTGATCCGGCCCGGCGGCACGCTGGGCGACGTCGGCCACGCGATCCAGGCCTACGTCGAGCAGCAGCGGTTCAGCGTGGTGCGCGATTTCTGCGGCCACGGCATCGGCCGCCGCTTTCACGAGGCGCCCAACGTGCTGCATTTCGGCCGCCCCGGGGAAGGCCCCGCGCTCAAGCCGGGCATGGTGTTCACGGTGGAGCCGATGGTGAACGCCGGGCGGCCGGAGGTGAAGGTTCTGGACGACGGCTGGACCGCCGTCACCCGCGACCGCAGCCTGTCGGCGCAATTCGAGCACATGGTCGGCGTCACCGAGACCGGCTGCGAGAACTTCACCCTCTCGCCGGCAGGCCTGACCAAGCCGCCGTACGACTAGGGCGTGTCGTCGTTCAAGCCAAGGCAAGGCGGTGACGCGCCAAGCCGCTCGGCCTGTAAAACGATGGCGAAGGCGGGCGGAGAGGGCAGGGGGCCGAGCGGGGCGGCCGGAAGAGGGCAGTCCGCAAAGGCAAAGCGCCCAGCCTGCCGATCGGACGGCCGCCGCGGCTGGCGCATCTTGTCCCGGGCACCGACCGTCAGCGGAAGCGCGACTGCGCGCGCCAGGCAACGACTGACGATGCTCCGGCCACGAACAGGTACACTCTGTTCCCCTCGTAGCCTCCTACCGCGATCCGGCGCTGACCGAAGTCGATTTGCCACTGCCCGTCCAGCGGTGTTTTAAACCGCACTGCGGCCAGTCAGGGAGCCTGTCTAGCCGCCTCTGCCACCGGCCATGGCACGATCGGGCTTACTCACCGGACATGGCACGATCGGGTTGATTGCCATTTTCCGTTCCAGGACCTTGCTTGTCGGACCTCGCTATCCTCGCCGCACGAGCGCTCGTTTGCTTCACCCGGTGCATGTGCGTAGGTTTGGGTCCTGGATCTCCTAGCTCGGGGTTGCGCGTGCCGATCTCCGCCGCTTGCACGGAGGGTATCGCCGCGATGAGTACGAGACATACTCCAATCGACTGCGTCAGTTTGGAAAGCATTGAAGCCACTCCTGCCATCATAGGTTAAGAGGTTGAACGTTGCTTCACCTTGACGAGCAAGGTGTGCAACCACGGTGCAAACAGGCCGGAGCATGCCGGCCGACGAGTCGAGAGCAGCTTATTTCGACCTCGATGACATGTCGTCGCATTTGCTGGTACCGAGGCTGCGCGCGACAACAAGGCCGTGCAAGGTTCGGAAACTACGCATGCCCTGCTCCCTTCAATTCCAAAGCCACGCTCACCAAGGAGCGGAGATGCCGCAGCACGCACGGCTGAAGATCGACACGGGCCTGCACGTCTGCTTCTGCGACCTGATGTGGACGGTGAACTCCTCTGCCGACCCGGCGAACTTGCCGAGATGGCGGCAGGTTGGGGCTGCTTCGCGGGTCGGGGCACAGATCAGCGTGCCGCGGCCAGATCTATCCGTCGAGGGCACCCCACACTTCCTCATAGTCCCTCGACACATAGATCCAGAAGCTCGCAAGGAAGAGCAATCAGGGAGCTTTGCCGTTCCAAGCGCCGTAGCGATCTTGATCAGTCGAACGCTTCTTCGGGTATTCCGATCGGCGGCTTCGTCCGGCGCAACGCGGCGTAGACCTGCGCCAGGACCAGCAGCACGCACAACGCCGCGAACACGGCGCTGATCGGCCGGTCCACGAACGTCGCCAGGCTGCCGCGCGACAACAGCACGGATCGGCGGAAGTTCTCCTCCAGCCGCGGCCCCAGCACGAAGCCGAGCAGGATCGGCGCCGGCTCGAACCCCAGTTGCAGCAGCAGGTAGCCGAATGCGCC
>CAXSFF010000364.1:0-4727 GCA_964236035.1 uncultured Acetobacteraceae bacterium | reverse complement strand
CCATCTCCACCCTCGCCGCCCCCACCGTAGTCGGCGACCTGATCGAGACCCGCGTCCCATGATGGAGATGTACGGCTTCTGGCGCTCCGCGGCGGCCTACCGGGTCCGCGTGGCGCTCAACTTCAAGGGCGTCGCCGTGCACGAGATCCCGGTCGACCTCGACGCCGGGGCGCAACACGACCCGGCGTTCCTCGCCATCAACCCGCAGGGCGCGGTGCCGGCGCTGATCGAGGACGGCGAGAGGCCGCTCACCCAGTCCATGGCAATTCTGGAATACCTGGAGGAGCGCTACCCCGAGCCACCGCTGCTGCCGAACAGCCTGCGCGGGCGGGCGCGGGTGCGCTCGTTGGCGTTCGCGATCGCTTGCGACAGCCACCCGCTGATCGTGCCGCGCGTGCGCAGCTACCTGATGCAGCACGCCGGGTTCGACAAGCAGGGGGTGTTCGCCTGGCTGTCGCATTGGTTCGACGCCGGGCTGCAGACGGTCGAGACGCGCCTGGCAGGCGACGCCGAGACCGCGCGGTTCTGCCATGGCGATACGCCCACCTTCGCCGACCTCTGCCTGATGAGCGCGGTCAACGGCGTGCGGACGATGAAGCTGGACGTGCGGCCGACGCCGGTGATCGATCGCATCGCCGCGGAATGCGAGGGGCTGGAGGCGTTCCATCTTGCCGCGCCGTCGCGGCAAAGCGACTTCCCGGCAGGCGGGGGCAGCCACTGACCGGCAACTATCGGGCGGCTGGTCCGTTTGGCGGTTTCTCCTGAAAGGAAACCGTCATGAACAAGTCAAGCCAGCCTGCGGCGATGGGCCGCGCCAGCAGTCCCCGTGTCGCAGGCCTTGCCGGGTTGGTCGTCGTCCTGGCCGTCGGGCTGATGCTCAGCGCCTGCAACACCACCAACGGCGCGGGGCAGGATCTGTCCGCGGCAGGACGTGGCGTGAGCAAGACGGCGGTCGACGTCAAGAACAAGCTTTGACCAGGACGGCCCGGCATCTGGACAAGGATGCCGGGCCGACCACTAGCTACAGCGCGCCGTGAATCCAGGCCTTAAGCGCGCTTTTCGGCATTGCACCGACCTTGGTCTCCGCCGGCTTGCCGTCCTTGAACAGGATCAGCGTCGGGATGCCGCGCACGGCGTAGGTGGTCGGCGTCATCGGGTTCTCGTCGATGTTCACCTTGGCGATCTTGAGCTTGCCTTGCATCTCGCCAGCGATCTCCTCCAGCGCTGGCCCGATCGTCTTGCAGGGGATGCACCACTCCGCCCAGAAATCAACCAGCACCGGGCCTTTGGCGTCCAGCACGTCGGTCTTGAAGCTGTCGTCGCTGACGGCAACGGTGTTCTCACCCATAATCTTCTCCTAAGCCGCCGATCTGGCGCGAAGCCTCGAAATGGGCGCGCGGCGGCGTCGGATCAACCTGGCCGGGCGCGTAGGCGTCCAGCAGCGCGTCCGGCAGCGCCATCACCGTCGCGGTGCGGGTCCACACCAGGCTGCACCGCACCGGACGATCGGGGAAAATCCCCTGCAACAGCGCCCGGTAGGCCGCCATCTGCCGCAGGTACAGCAGCGGGGTCGCCTCCGGCGTCGCGGGCGCGTCCCGGTTGGTCTTGTAGTCGGCGACGAACACCGCGTCCGGCAGCACGGCCATTCGGTCAACCACGCCGGAGATCACCACGCCGCCGACCACCCCCGTCAGCGGCTGCTCCGCCCGCCCCCCGGGTCTGAACAGCGCCGCCAGCGCCGGATGGTCCATGATCGCCATGACCTCGGCGGCGATGCTGGCGGAGCCGCCGGCGCGGGCGATGGCCGCCTGGATCGCACCCTCGCGCTGGGTTGACGGTATGGCCGGGAGATGTTGCAGCATGCGGTGGATCAACGATCCCCGCGCCAGCGCGCCGCCCTCCGGCCGCAACGGCGACGGCGACAGCGGCGAGGCCGCCTGCGGCACCGTGCCCAGCCCGATGTCAGTCGGCCGGCTTGGCGCGAGCGGCACCGGCTGCGGCGGCTCGGCTGGCGGCGGCAGCGGACGCCAATCCGGAGCGCGCCCGGCCCATTCCGGCAGTCGCGCCGGCGCCGCCATGGCAGGCGTGAACGTGGCCGCCGGGTTCGCGATCTGCCTCGTCTCGTGGACCAGCACGTCGCCGGGCCACGGCTCGCCCATTGCCATCATCGTCTCGGCCACGGGGTTCAGCGCCGCCATGCCGCGCTGCACCGCACGATACCAGCTATCCTCCGGCACCGGGCGCCGCGTCTCCCAGCCGCACACCACCAGGCGGTCCTCGGCCCGGGTCAGCGCCACGTACAACAGCCGGTTGTACTCCTCCATGCGGGCCTGGCGCGAGGCGGCGCGGGCGGCGTCGACAGGCGCGCAGCGCAGTTCGGCGCGAGGCGACCACAGCGGCAGGCCGTCCGCGGTCCACACCAGGCCGCCGCCGTCGGGCGGCAGCGCCGTGGTGTCGGGCAGGATCACCACGGGCGCCTGCAAGCCCTTGGCGCCATGCACCGTCATGATCCGCACTAGGCCGCCCGCTTCCTCCGCCTGCCGCTTCACCTCGGCGCCGGACTGCCGCAGCCAATGCACGAATCCCTGCAGCGATGGCGGGTGCGCGTGGCCGTAAGCCAACGCCGCGCCCAGCATCTCGTCGATCGGCTCCGCCGCCTCCGGCCCCAGCCGCCGCAGCAGCCGCGCCCGCGCGCCCAACAGCCCAAGCGCCTCCGTCAGCAGGATGTGCGGCGCCGCGAAATCGACCCGGTTCTGCAGCGCCGACAGGAAATCCCATGCCCGCTGCCACTCCGGCCGCTCGCCGCAGCGGGTGCGCAGCGCGTCCCACAGCCGCCCGCGCCGCCCGATCGCCAGCGCCATCAGGTCGTCGTCATCGAGGTCGCCGAGCGGGCTGGTCAGCACGCAGGCCAGCGACAGGTCGTCCTCCGGCAACAGCAGCGTGTCGCACAGGCTGAGCAGGTCCTGCACCGCCGGCTGCTCGGTCAGGTACAGCCGGTCCAATCCCGCCACGGGGATTCCCAGGCCCTTCAGCCGCCGCACCAGCGCGCGCGGGAAATCGTCGCGGCGGCGCACCAGCACCAGGATGTCGCCCGCCGCCATGCAGCGGCCACGGCTTTCCAGCCGGGTGCGGCCGATCGACACGGCGATCCACTGCGCCAGCGACTCGGCCAGCAGCTGCGGCGCGCTGGACAGGCCGTGGTTGCGGTCGGCGATCGCCCACGCCTCCGGCACCACCTGCACGGGCACTGGCGCCAACGGCCACAGCTCGACCCGGCCCGCCACCCCGACCCGGTGCGCCTCATGCCGCAGCTCGCCGGGCACCGTGACCCCGGCGGCGGCAACGGGGTCGGCGAACACGGCGTCCACCAACGCCAGCACAGGCGGCGTGGAGCGGAACGAGACGTCGAGCGCCGTGTCGCGGAAGCTGCCGCCCGCTGCCTCCACCCGGTCGCGCATGCGCTCGCGCCAGTCGTCGAAGGCGGCCGGGTCGGCGCCCTGGAACGAGTAGATCGACTGCTTGCGGTCGCCCACCGCGAACACCGAGCGCCCGGCGGCGCGTTCGGCCCCCTCGCCGGCGAAGAACTCGGCGGTCAGCGCCCCGGCGATCTCCCACTGGCCCGGCGACGTGTCCTGCACCTCGTCCAGCAACAGGTGGTCGAGGCCGCCATCCAGCTTGAACAGCACCCACGCCGTGCCCGGGTCCAGCAGCAGCGCGGAGGTGCGGACGATCAGGTCGTCGTAGTCGAGCAACCCGGCCAGTTGCTTGCGCGCCTCGAACCCGGCGAGCACGGGCGCCGCCAGGGTGAGCAGCGCCGCCGTCGCGTCCACCATGCGCAAGGCCCGGCGGTGGTCCTCGACGGCCGCCACCCGCTCCGCCTCCGCCAGGCACAGACGCGGCAGCTCCGGATGCAGCTTAGCCAGATTCGGGTTGCAGAACGCTCCCGCCGCCCGCGGCACGCCGCCGCCGGTCAGCATGATGCGCAGCCACTGGTCCCAATGCTCGGCACGCAGTTCCGGCGGCAGGTTGAGCCAGCCGAAGATCTCGTCACCCTTCTCGCGCACTTTCTCCGATCCCTTGCCGCGCATGATCACGGTGACCGCCCGCAACGCCTCCACTTCCGGCCAGTCGACCGCCTCCGCGACCAGCGTGGCGTCATCGCCCGACACCCCGGCCGCGCGCCGCAGCCGCAGCAGGCGCGCCGGGGCAGGAACCCGTAGCAACGGCGCCAGCTTCGCCGCATGCGGGCGCAGCTCGCCGATCAGCTTGCCGAACGCCGCCGCCGTGACCAGCCCGGCGAGCATGCCAAGCGCCGCCGGGTCGGCGGTGGCGAGGGCGGCCTCGCGTGCGCTCTCCAGCTCCGCCTTGCCGTCCGCCTCCTCCAGCAGGCGGAAGTGCGGGGCGAGCGCCGCCTCCAGCGGGAAGCGGCGCAGCAGCGACTGGCAGAACGCGTGGATGGTGCCGATGCGCATGCCACCCGGCAGGTCCAGCACGCGGGCGAACAGCCCCCGCGCGACCGCAAGCTCGGCGGGGCCGCAGGGCATCTCCAGCTTCGCCAACGCACCGGCGAGCGCCGCATCGTCCAGCGTCACCCAGCCGCCGAGCACGTTCTGCAACCGGATCGACATCTCGGCGGCGGCGGCCTTGGTGAAGGTCAGGCACTGGATGCGCGCGGGGTCCTGCGGCCCCTCCGGGCCGTTGCGCAGCATCAGCCGCAGCAGGCGGTC
>CAXSFF010000363.1:0-4729 GCA_964236035.1 uncultured Acetobacteraceae bacterium | reverse complement strand
GACTGGGACGCCTGTGCCGGCGACGACAACCCGTTCGTCAGCCACGCCTTCCTCGCGGCCGTGGAGGACAGCGGCTCGGCCGGCCCCCGCACCGGATGGCTGCCGCAGCACGCGGCGCTGCGCGACGCGGCTGGGCGGCTGGTCGCGGCGGCGCCGATGTACGCCAAATCCAACAGCTATGGCGAGTACGTGTTCGACCACGGCTGGGCCAACGCGTTCGAGAGCGCGGGCGGGCGCTACTACCCGAAGCTGCAGGTGTCGGTGCCGTTCAGCCCCGTGCCCGGCCCGCGCCTGCTGTGCCGCCCGGGGTCGGGCGTGTCGCAGGAGGTATTGGCGGCGGCCCTGGTGCAGGCGTGCGGGGAGCTGAGCCTATCCGGCGTGCATGCCACCTTCTGCACGGAAGCGGAGTGGGAGGCGCTGGGCCGCGGCGGCTGGCTGCAACGTATCGGCCAGCAATACCATTGGGAGAACGCCGGCTATGGCTGCTTCGACGACTTCCTCGGCGCGCTCAGCTCGCGCAAGCGCAAGGGGCTGCGGCGGGAGCGGCGCGACGCCAACGATTGCGGCCTGACGTTCCACGCCCTGCGCGGCGGCGACATCCTGCCGCGGCACTGGGACGCGTTCTACCGGTTCTACCAGTCCACCGTGGACCGCAAGTGGGGCAGCGCCTATCTCACCCGCAAGTTCTTCCCGATGCTGGGCGAACGGCTCGGCGAGCGGGTGGTGCTGATGCTGGCGGAGCGCGACGGCAAGCCGGTGGCGGGGGCGTTGAACCTAGTCGGGCGGGACGCGCTGTACGGCCGCAACTGGGGCTGCATCGGCGACTACCCGTTCCTGCACTTCGAGCTGTGCTACTACCGCGCCATCGACTTCGCCATCGCGCACGGGCTGCAACGGGTCGAGGCGGGGGCGCAGGGCGAGCACAAGATCCAGCGCGGCTACCTGCCGAAGCCGACCTACTCCGCGCACTGGCTTGCGCATGCCGGGTTGCGTGGGGCGATTTCCTCGTTCCTGGAACGCGAGCGCCCGGCGATGCTGTCGGCAATGGAGGAACTGGCCGAACTGTCGCCCTACCGCAAAGGCGACGACTGACCCCTTGCTTCCCCCCTCCCCTTGCGGGAGGGGCCGGGGGAGGGGTGCCACGCGCGAGGTTTGTGGTGTTGCCACCCCTCCTCCCAGCCTCCTCCCGCAAGGGGAGGAGGAGCTAACTCGAACAACGCGAGATGACGCCATGACCGACACGCCGCCCGACCATGTCTGCAACAACCCGGCCAGCCCGTTCTACGACGAGGGCGCGCTGCAACGCGGCATCGGCATCCGCTACAACGGCATCGAGAAGACCACCGTCGAGGAGTACTGCGTCAGCGAGGGTTGGGTCCGCGTCGCCATCGGCAAGACCGTCGATCGCCGCGGCAACCCGTTGACGCAGAAGCTGAACGGCACTGTCGAGGCGTACTACCGGGAGCCGTCAGCCTAGGCGGAACCGCGACCCGGCGACCACATCCTCCAGCACCGCCTGCCGCACCGCCTCGGCGTCTCCGAGCACAACCACACGGTCGAACCACGGGACCGCTCCGCGCACCCGGTCAAGGAACAGCCGGTCCAGCGCCAGCGCCGCCGCCGCGCGCGCCGCGCAACAGTTACACCCGGCCGGATGCACGGCGGCCCAGCTCGGGTCCGGACGGATAGCAATGTCGTTCGGCCCGGGCTCGCCGCCGAACACCACAGGAATGCGGGCATCGATGAAGCGTGTCACAGACTAGACATAAGGATGTCTTTATGTGACATGTAACGGGATGGACCTCCTTCTCGCCGCCCTGCGCGCCTGCGCCGAGCCGACCCGGCTGCGCCTGGTCGCGCTGGCGGCGCGCGGCGCGTTCTGCGTGGTGGACTTCACCGAAATCCTTGGCCAGTCGCAGCCGCGGCTGTCGCGCCACCTACGCCTGCTGTGCGACGCCGGCGTGATGGAGCGGGTGCGCGAGGGCGCCAACGTGTGGTTCACCCTGCCCGCCGGCGCCGGGTCGCTGGCGCGCGACCTGGTGGCGCGGCTGCCGGGCGACGACCCCGTGCTCGAATCCGACCGCCGCCAGGCCGCCCGCGTGCTGGCGGAGCGGGCGCGGGCGGCCTCCGAGACCTTCCGCCGCTCGGGCGCCGACTGGGACGAGATGCGCGCCCTCGGGTTGCCTGCCGCCGCGGTCGAACAGGCGTTCCTGCATGCGGCCGGCGGGCGGCCCGGGCGTTTGCTCGACATCGGCACGGGGACCGGGCGGCTGCTGGAGCTGGTGGCGCCGCTGGTGTCGAGCGGCCTTGGCGTGGACGCCAGCCGCGCCATGCTGGCCTTGGCGCGCACCCGGCTGGCCCGGCCCGACCTGTCGCATTGCGCCGTGCGGCAGGCCGACATGTACCGCCTGCCGCTGGCCGATGCCGGGTTCGACACGGTGGTGCTGCAGATGGTGCTGCACTACGCCGAGGACCCGGCCGCCGCCCTCGCCGAAGCGGCGCGCGTGCTGCGGCCCGGCGGGCGGCTGATCGTGATCGACCTCGCCCATCATGGCCGCAGCGACCTGGCCGAGCGGTACGCGCATCGCTGGCCCGGGTTCGCCGACGACAGCATGGCCTCGCTGCTGAAGCAAGCGGGGCTGGACGCCGGCTTGCCCGTCACGGTGCCGGGTCCATTTGACGTGCGGCTTTGGCCCGCGTCGCCGCAGCTCTTGATGACATCCCCGGCCGCGACGCCGAAGAAGGAATTCGCATGACCCGCCCGCATCTGCTCGACGCCCTGCGCGACCGCGTGCTGCTGTGTGACGGCGCGATGGGTAGCCGCGTGCAGGCGCTGACGCTCGACATCGAGCGCGACTACTGGAACCAGGAAAACTGCACGGAGGTGCTGAACCTTTCGCGGCCGGACCTGGTGCGCGAAATCCACCGCGGCTACTTCGCCGCCGGCGCCGACATGGTGGAGACCAACAGCTTCGGCGGCTCCCCCATCACGCTGGCGGAGTTCGACCTCGGCGAGCGTGCCCACGAGATCAACAAGGTCGCCGGCGAGTTGGCGCGCGAGGCCGCTGACAGCTTCGCCGATGGCCGCCACCGCTGGGTGCTCGGCAGCATCGGGCCTGGCACCAAGCTGCCCAGCCTCGGCAACATCGCCTATGACCCGCTGGAGGCGGCGCTCGCCGCGCAGTCCGCCGGGCTGATCGCCGGCGGGGTGGATGCGATCCTGATCGAGACCTGTCAGGACACCTTGCAGATCAAGGCCGCCGTGAACGGCGCCAAGCGCGCGCGGCTGCAGGCGGGCACCGACACGCCGATCTTCGTGCAGGTCACGGTGGAGACCACGGGGACGCTGCTGGTAGGCCCCGACATCGCCGCCGCGGCGACGGTGATACACGCGTTGGACGTGCCGCTGATGGGCCTGAACTGCGCCACGGGGCCGCAGGAGATGGCTGAGCACGTGCGCTGGCTGGCCGCCAACTGGCCAGGCCTGCTCTCGATCCAACCGAATGCCGGGCTGCCGGAACTGGTGGACGGCGCCACCCGCTACCCGCTCGGCGCGGCCGAGATGGCGAGCTGGGTCGAGCGCTTCGTCACCGAGGACGGACTCAACTTGGTGGGCGGCTGCTGCGGCACCTCGATCGAACACATCCAGGCGCTGGACGCGATGCTGACTCGCTTAGGCGACCGCCGCCCTGCCCCCGTGTCGCGCAGCCATCACTGGGTGCCGGCGGTGGCGAGCCTGTACGGCCAGACGCCGTTGCGGCAGGAGAATAGCTATTTCTCGATCGGCGAGCGCTGCAACGCCAACGGCAGCAAGAAGTGGCGCGAGCTGCAGGAGCGCGGCGACTGGGACGCCGCCGTCGCCGTCGGGCGCGAGCAGGTTGCCGAAGGCTCCAACAGCCTCGACATCTGCACCGCCTTCGTCGGCCGCGACGAGGTGCGCGAGATGAACGAGGTGATCACCCGCTTCACCAGCAGCGTCAACGCGCCGCTGGTGATCGACAGCACGGAGACCAACGTCATCGAGGCGGCGCTGAAGCTGCACGGCGGCAAGCCGATCATCAACAGCATCAACTTCGAGGACGGCGAGCAGGCCGCCGCCGACCGCCTGGTGCTGGCCAAGAAGTTCGGCGCCGCCCTCATCGCGCTGACCATCGACGAGGCCGGCATGGCCAAGACCGCCGACGACAAGCTGCGCGTCGCGCGCCGCCTGGTCGAGTTCGCCTGCGTGAAGCATGGCCTGGCGCAAAGCGATTTGCTGATCGACCCGTTGACCTTCACCATCGCCACGGGCAACGAGGACGACCGCAAGCTGGCGCAGTGGACGCTGGAGGGCATCGCCGCGATCTCCGCCGAGTTTCCCGACATCCAGATCATCCTGGGGCTCAGCAACGTGAGCTTCGGCCTCAACGCCGCCGCCCGTGCCGTGCTGAACTCGGTGTTCCTGGACTACGCGGTGAAGGCGGGCATGACGGGCGCGATCGTGCACGTCAGCAAGATACGCCCGCTGCACCTGATCCCCGACGCCGAGCGGCAGGTGTGCGAGGACCTGATCTTCGACCGCCGCCGCGAGGGCTACGACCCGCTGCAGAAGCTGCTGGAGATCTTCGCCGACCGCAAGCTTGCCGACACCGCCAAGAAGGTTCGCGCCGACACCGTCGAGGGCCGCCTGAAGGACCGCATCATCGACGGCGACCGCAAGGGCCTCGCCGACGAGCTGGACGAGGCGATG
>CAXSFF010000362.1:0-4734 GCA_964236035.1 uncultured Acetobacteraceae bacterium | reverse complement strand
CCCGTCGCCGCGCCGGTCGTGGCCAGCGCCCCGCCGCCCGAGCCGGAGGTGATCGAGCCGACCTTCTCCACCGACGAGCTGGCCGCGGCCCGTGATGAGGCGCGGCTACAGGGGCGGACGGAGGCCGAGCACGGCCTGGCCGCGGCGCGGGTGCGGATGCTGGACCTGATCGCCGCCGGGTTGGCCGACGCGCGGGAGGCGGCGACGGCGGTCGCGGAGGCACGGGCCGACACGATCGGGCGGATCATGCTGTCGGCGATGGTCGCCTGCCTGCCCGCATTGTGCCGTCAGCACGGCGCCGGCGAGTTGCGCGCCTTGGTGCAGGCCGTGCTGCCGGACCTGGTGGACGAGCCGCGCATCACCGTGCGGGTCAATCCGCAGATGGCGCCCGCGATGAACGCCGAGATCACGGCGCTGGACCCCGACCTTGCGGAGCGGATCGTGCTGTTGCCGACCGACGCGATGCCGCCCGGCGACGCGCGCATCACCTGGCAGGACGGCCAGGCGATCCGCGATGCCGGCCAGGCCCGCCGGTTGCTGGAAGACGCCTTGGCCGCCCTTGGCCTGCTCGAACGGGAGATGACCGATGCCTGAGACCATGGAACTGATCGAACTGGCCGACTCCGTGCAGGGCGCCGCGCCCCGCGCAGTGCGTGACCTGGAAGCTGTCTACGACATCCCCGTCACCGTCAGCGCCGTGCTCGGCAAGGCCACCATGCAGGTGAGCCAGCTGCTGAAGCTCGGCCGCGGCGCGGTGGTGGAGCTGGACCGCAAACTTGGCGAGGCGATCGACATCTATGTCAACAACCGCCTGGTGGCGCGCGGCGAGGTGGTGATGGTCGACGACAACCGCCTCGGCGTCACCATGACCGAGATCGTCAAGGCAGACCGCTCTTGAGGGTCCTGATCGTCGGCTCGCTGTCTGGCGAACTGGGCCAGGCCGCGCGCATCGCCATCGGCCGCGGCGCGCGGCTGGACCAGGCGGACTCGGTCGACGCCGGCATGGTGCGCCTGCGCGCCGACGCCCGGGTCGACCTGGTGATCTGCGAGGTCAGCCACGACGTCGGCGGCCTGGTGCGGGCGCTCAAGGCCGAGCGGATCGCCGCCCCCGTCGTCGCCTGCGGCACGGAGGCCGACGGCCCGGCGGCGATCCGTGCGATCCGCGAGGGCGCGCGGGAGTTCCTGCCGTTGCCGGCGGACCCCGACCTGATCGCCGCCATCCTGCAGGCCGCCAGCGGCGAGACCCACACCCTGATCGCGCGCGACCCGGCGATGCTGGCCACCATCAAGCGCGCCGAGCAGGTGGCCGGGTCGGAGGCCTCCGTGCTGATCACCGGCGAGTCGGGCACCGGCAAGGAGGTGCTGGCCCAGCACATCCACCGCCGCTCGCGCCGCAGCGCCGGGCCGTTCGTGGCGCTGAACTGCGCCGCGATCCCGGAGAACCTGCTGGAGTCGGAGCTGTTCGGCCACGAGAAGGGCGCCTTCAGCGGCGCCATCGCCCGCCGCGTCGGCAAGTTCGAGGCCGCGGAGGGCGGCACGCTGCTGCTCGACGAGGTCAGCGAGATGGACATCCGGCTGCAGGCCAAGCTGCTGCGGGCGATCCAGGAGCGGGAGATCGACCGCCTCGGCGGCAGCGGCCCCGTGCGGGTCAACGTGCGCATCCTGGCGACCAGCAACCGCGACCTGGCCGCGGAGTCGGCTGCCGGCCGGTTTCGCGAGGACCTGTATTTCCGCCTCAACGTCGTCAGCCTGCGCGTGCCGCCGCTGCGGGAGCGGCCCGGCGACGTCGCCGCCCTGGCGGAGCACTACGCCCGCCACTACGCCGAGGTGAACGGCGTGCCGGTCCGCACGATCGCGCCCGACGCGCATTTCCGCCTCGCCAACCATTTCTGGCGCGGCAACGTGCGCGAGCTGGAGAACACCATCCACCGCGCCGTGCTGCTGTCCACCGGCCGCGAGATCGACGCCGTCGAGCTGGCCGGCGCCTCTGTCACGCCGGCACCGATGCGAGCCGCCGGGGTGGCCGGGCTGGTGGGCCGCAAGATGGACGACGTGGAGCGCGACCTGATCCTCGAAACCCTGACGCACACGCTCGGCAACCGCACCCATGCCGCCACCATCCTCGGCATATCGATCCGCGCGCTGCGCAACAAGCTGCGTGACTACACCTCGGCCGGGCTGTCGGTGACGCCGCCCGGCTTCATGGCGGCCTAGGCCCCGCCATGCTCGACCAGATGAAGGCGCTGGCCCGCAAATACGCGCCCGGCAGCGACATCGGCCTGGCGTTCGGCGTCGGCATGCTGCTCGCCGTGCTGGTGATCCCGCTGCCGACCGTGCTGCTGGACATGGGGCTGGCGCTGTCGATCACGGCCGCCGTGCTGGTGCTGATGGTGGCGCTGTTCCTGCAACGGCCGCTGGATTTCACCAGCTTCCCCACCCTGCTGCTGTTGACGACCTTGCTGCGCCTGTCGCTGAACGTCGCGACCACGCGGCTGATCCTGTCGCACGGCAACGAGGGGCCGCTCGCCGCCGGGCACGTGGTGGCGGCGTTCGGCGGCTTCCTGATGGGCGGCGACGTGGTGATCGGGTTGATCCTGTTCGCGATCCTGCTGGTGGTGAACTTCATGGTCATCACCAAGGGTTCCGGCCGCATCGCCGAGGTCGCGGCGCGGTTCAGCCTGGACGCGATGCCGGGCAAGCAGATGGCGATCGACGCCGACCTGTCCGCCGGGCTGATCAACGAGGCGGTCGCCAAGCTGCGCCGGCGCGAGCTGGAGCAGGAGAGCGGGTTCTACGGCGCCATGGACGGCGCGGCGAAGTTCGTCCGCGGCGACGCCATTGCCGGGCTGCTGATCACGACGATCAACATCTTCGGCGGCTTCGCCATCGGCCTGCTGCGCCATGGCATGCCGTTCGCCGAGGCGGCGGCGACGTTCACCACGTTGTCGGTCGGCGACGGCCTGGTTTCGCAAATCCCCGCGCTGCTGGTGTCCACGGCCGCCGGCATCGTGGTGACCAAGGGCGGGATGGAGGGCGCTGCCGACACCGTGCTGATCAAGCAGCTTGGCGGCGGCTTCAAGCCACTGATGATGGCAGGTGGCGCTGCCGCCGTCATCGCGCTGATGCCCGGCGTGCCGACCCTGCCGTTCCTGGCCTTGGCCGGGCTGGCGGGCGGCGGCGCCTGGCTGCGCTTCAAAAATCCCATCGTCGCGGCGCAGGACGGCCCGGCACCGCCGCCACCGCCCGGCGAGCCACCGATTTCGGACACGCTGCGCATCGACATGATCCGGCTGGAGCTTGGCTACGGCCTGTTGCCGCTTGCCGGCGGCGACTCGCCGCGGCTGACGGAGCAGATCAAGGGCCTGCGCCGCGCCATCGCCGCCGAGATGGGCTTCGTGCTGCCCCCCGTCCGCATCCAGGACAACATGCAGCTCGCCGCCGACTGCTACTCCATTCGCATCAAGGAGATCGAGGCCGGCCGCGGCGAGCTGCGCCCCAGCATGGTGTTGGCGATGGACCCGCGCGGCGGCATGCCGCCGTTCCCCGGCGAGAGCACGACCGAGCCGACGTTCGGGCTGCCGGCGCTGTGGATCGAGGCGTCCCGCCGCGACGAGGCGGTCGCCCATGGCTGCACCGTCGTCGACCCGCCCAGCGTGCTGACCACGCACATCACGGAGATGGTGCGGGAGAACATGGCGGAGCTGCTGAGCTACAGCGAGACCCAGAAGCTGCTGGACGAGTTGCCGCGGGACCAGCAGAAGCTGGTCGGCGACCTGGTGCCGTCGCAGATTTCCGTGGGCGGCGTGCAGCGCGTGTTGCAGGCGCTGCTGGCCGAGCGGGTGTCGGTGCGCGACCTGGCGACCATCCTGGAGGGCATCGCCGAGACCTGCGGCGGCCAGCCGCGCGCGATCGGCAGCATCGTGGCTCACGTGCGCGGCCGCCTGGCGCGGCAGATCAGCGACAGCCACACGGGGCCGGGCGGCTACATCCCGCTGGTCACGCTGTCGCCGGAGTGGGAGCTGGCGTTCGCCGAAAGCCTGGTCGGGCCGCCCGAGGACCGGCAACTGGCGATGGCGCCGTCCAAGCTCGGCGAGTTCATGCAGCGCCTGCGTCTGGTGTTCGACCACGCCCAGGCAGGGGGGGAGATGCCCGTGCTGCTAGCATCGGGCGGGGTGCGGGCGCATTTGCGGGCGATCGTCGAACGCATCCGCCCGGCGACCCCCGTGCTGGCGCAGGCGGAGATCTTCGCCCGGGCGCGCATCCGCACCATCGGCACGATCTGAACGGTCAGGGCGAAGCTTTGGTGACCATGAACTGGTCGCCGAACACCGTCACCAGCACGCCGATAAGCATGACCGCGGCCCCGGCCAGCTTGATGGGCGAAACATGGCGGACGATGACGCCGAGCATGCCGAAATGGTCGATCGCCAGGGAGAACACCAGCTGCCCGGCGATCACCAGCACCAACAGGTTGGCGAGCCCGATCCGCGGCGCAAGGATCACCGCGACCAGCATAAACCCGGCGCCGAAAAGCCCCCCGCTCAGCCGCCAGAGCGGTTGCGCCGGAAGGGCCGCAGCCGCTGCGCCAAGGCCGCCCGTGCAGAGCGCCAACGCTGCCAGGATGACCGTGCCGGTGGCGAACGAAAACAGCGCCGCGGCGATCCGGTCGCCGATTGCCTCGGCAAGCTGGCTGTTGATCGCCGTCTGGATGGAGAGGCCCATGCCGGCGGCGAA
>CAXSFF010000361.1:0-4738 GCA_964236035.1 uncultured Acetobacteraceae bacterium | reverse complement strand
TTCGTTGCCCCGCATCCATGCCCCTATGGGTTCGGAGGGATACCAGCTCTCCGCAAAGATTGGGCGCAGCGGGCGGGCAGCGTAGTTGGCCGGGACCACTCTGCCGATCACCAGTTCGCCAGGAGCCAGCACCTCGCCAGCGGCCAGCAGCGGCGGCGCGTAAGGTGCCGGAGCCGTCATCCCAAGCGCGGCGAGGCGGCCGAGCAGGTCCCTGCCGACATCGTCCCATGTCCGCGCCACGAACCGGTCCCGGATTTCCTGGACGCGCCCGGCCCGGTAAGCCTCATCGACGATCATGCGCCTGAACACGCGGACGCCGTCATGGATATTCCAGGGATCGATGTAGTCCACCAGATCGCCGCCGACCTCCGGGATCGACGACGTGCTGGAGGCGATGCTGGGCCGCCCGTGCGCCAGGCTTTCGCCGACCGGCAGGCCCCAGCCCTCGGTGATGCTGGGAAAGGCGGTGAACAGGCACGACCGGTACAACAGCTCCAGGTCCACATCGGACAGGTCGTGCAGCACATGGATGCGCCCGCCGAGGAACCCGGTCCCCTCCAGCATGTCGTGCAGGTCCCTGACCCGCCAGCCGAAACGGCCGACAAACACCAGGTCCGGCGGGTCCAGCCCCTCCTCGATCAGCGCCTTCCAGACCGAGTAGAGGTAGATGTGGTTCTTGCGCGCCTCAATGGTGGACACCATCAGCACGAACGAGCGGTCCCGCAGCGGCGCGAGGGCGCCCCGCCATGCCCCAGGCCCGGATGCGGCGGGGCCATCGTGAAGCTGGTGCGCGAGCGGGACCGCCGCGACGGGGATGTCGCGCAGGCCGTGCTGGCGCAGGAACTTGCGGACATCCTTGGCGACGTACTCGGAGATCGTCAGGACGAAGTCGAACGCGTGCAGCCCGTCGGCGAGCGCGAACGAGAACTCGCTGACCAGACCAGCGACGCAGTACTCCGGATGGGTGACGGGGATCAGGTCGTAAATGTAGACGCCCACGGCCACGCCGGCGCGTTTCAGCCGGGCATACCGGGCCGCGTTGGAGCCAAAACCCCAGAACGCCCCGAGCACGAAGTATGCCTGGCCGCGGACCGGTTCCACGAGCACGGCGCGTTGCTCGGCAATCCCGATAAGGGACAGCAGGCGGTCCTGCGACACGGCGGCCTGCCGGAGATGGTCGATGATCGTCTGCAAGTCGGCCGGGGCGAGCCGCCAGAACCCGGCCGCATGCTTGCCGGTCCGCACGAAGGCATACCGCTCGTCCCCCTCGCTGATGGCGTGCTGGACGATGCCAACTTGGACCCGCTGAATGCCCGACAGGGTGCGGTGGCTGCGCAGGTAGTCCAGCAGATCATCGACCTCCAAGTAGATCGTGCCCTCGCGGTCGTGCGACGTGCTGGCGGCAATCATCTCCTGCGCGGCCTCGGGGTTGCCAAGACCCGCGGCCTCCTCAAGCGCCGCCTTTGACGGCTTGAGTTCCATCGAAGTCACGTAGGACTGCCGGGCTGCCTCCAAGTCGCCGCGCAGCTTGAGCGCATGGCCGAGCTGCAGGTGGGCGTCGGCGTCATCGGAGTGCAGCATGATGGCCCGGCGGTAGGCCGCCTCGGCGTCCGCCAGCTTGCCCTGCTCCTTCAAGGCGTGGCCGTACTGGACCCATATCGGCTGATCGTCGGGCGTCAATGCCAGGTGTGCATTGTATGCCGCTTCAGCCGCTATCCATTCCGCGCGGTCGCGGGCATCGTCGCCTACCTTACGATGGGACGCATGGTCTGCTGCGGGCCTACGTTTATGAGTTAAACGCCTGAAATCGACCTTCAAATTTCACCCCCTAGCAAAGACGCCAGCACCAGTCTAGCAACGAACCTATCCCGGACAACAGCCCGGCCGCGAAGACGTGAAACTGTCATGCAAAATTCGGTCCATCTGGTCAACGCTGAGGACGGCTATATAGATGCCAGCAAATCCGAATGTCCAGCCGCTTGCTAGGCGGCAACGTGATCCGCACATGCATGCATCGAAATAAAGCAAAATATCATAAGTGTTTGGCATTCGGCACCACGTCTTGCAATCCGCTATTGTCGATGCCGCTCGCCAGGTCGAACGGCACCTGCTCGCCATCCGCCGCGACCGGCACTCTGATTTTTCCTCGGCCTTTGTGGACGGATCATACTACGCTGGCTGCTTGTGCTTCGACCTGGACCGAGGTCAGGTGGCCAAGGGCCAAGTGCGACCATAGCCGATTGTAGAAGCCCTCGATGTAGGCGAACAGATCGCGCTTGGCTTGGCCTCAGATGGGTGATCACGCACCGGCCTTGTGCAGCCGGGCTTCTCCCGGCCTGGCCCTGTTCCCCTCGATGAACACGACGTCGGCCGCCGCCAGGGTGGCTTGGATGGCAGCAAGCTGGTCGATGCCCGACGCGCCGCCAACTGCCCGCGTCAGGCGACCATATCGCTCGTAAGTACGAACGATGTTGGCTGATGTGCTGCTCATGGCTCCAGGCCGTTCCCGAGACCAGCCAAGCAGGTTTCGGGCACCTTTGGCCTGAGCTGTTCCCACTGCGCACTGCTCCGCAGCTGCGCCAGGGCCAGCCTCACGCCGAGTCGCCCTTCCGCCGTTCACGCCAGACCTCTCCGACGCCATCCCAGACGACCGCCTGCCCAGCCAGGGCGTGGAACGCTCTGAGAACCGCCTCATGCACACGAGAACGGCCCAGGGCGGTCACGACGATGGCTGCACCCAGCTTGGCCTCTCGAAGGAACCGCACTGCCTCGTCGTTGTCGAACCCGCCCCGCCAGGTGAGCAGGTAGAGCAGCACGGCGGCACCCCTGTCGATGTCGGACTGGCCGGGTTGGGTCGAGGACGTCACCCTGCCAGCCTCCGCAGCTTGGACGGGGCTGTCACCTGCAGCCCGATCCTGGTAGGGCGGTTCCAGCTTGGCGGCAGCACTCCCGGCCCGGACCTGTCCGGCACGAGGGCATGCCTTGCTGCTGACCGAAATCCTAGTCCTCTGGAGCACGTCATGGCCCTCGGCACCGTCAAGTGGTTCAACGCCGCAAAAGGCTTCGGCTTCATCCAGCCCAGCGGCGGCGGTGACGACGTCTTCGTCCACATCTCCGCCGTGCAGCAATCCGGCATGACCGGCCTCAGCGACGGCCAGCAGGTCAGCTTCGACCTTGAGAAGGGGCGCCAGGGCAAGACGGCAGCCGTCAACCTCAAGCCGGCCTGATCGCCTCGGGGCGCACCAGTGGGACACAAGTATGTACTTGGCCAGAGCGTGGTGTGCGGATTTCGACGTAAGCCGCTCAGCACCGCTACATGCAGGTTGAGGCCATGGCCGAATTGCTCGGCCCGCCGCTGATCGGGAGCGAGGCCGCACAGGCCGACGCCACCGAAGTTACACCCAGGGCTACCTAGCCGTGGCCGCCCCAGCTCCACCCGCAATCTCCACGACGTTGACGGACGCTACCCTCGTGCGCGTCGGACGCCACCAACTTGACCCCGCGCAGGGCGTGGTCGCCACATGCAGCAAGATGAGTGTTGGCAGGCAAGTCAGTGGTCTGTACGGTGATCTTCATAGGCATTGATCATAGGTGGGCGATGGCTCTTACGTCTGAGGAAATTCGCCATAAGGTCGCTAGTCGAGGCACATGGTGGCATCGCATCGATGTAGGCCACGGGACTGTCACGCCAGGTCTCGATGACAGCCCGGTCAAGCTGGGCACTCTAAGTTTTCCAAATAACCTATCTGGCAAGACCGTACTCGATATCGGCGCTTGGGACGGCTTCTTTTCGTTTGAGGCTGAGCGGCGCGGAGCGGACGTGACAGCTACTAATCACTATTGCTGGATAGGCGCCGGCATCCAAGACAAGGGTGGCTTTGAAATTGCGAAGGAGGCTCTTCAGTCTAAGGTTCGGGACGTGACTGTGCGCGTTGAGGACATACCTGCGGCTAACTTGGGCACCTTCGACCTGGTGCTCTTCCTCGGCGTTCTCTATCACTCGCCAGACCCGCTCGGGTATCTACGAGTGGTACGTTCTGTCACGAAAGGCATGGCAATCATCGAGACTCATGTCGATATGCTGGATGTGCCCAAACCGGCACTTGCCTATTATCAAGGTAGCACCCTAGGCGGCGATGCCACAAACTTTTTCGGACCAAACGAAGGTGCGGTACATGGCATGTGCCGCGATGCGGGGTTCGATCAGGTTTACACTATACCTTCACCCCGTATGCCGACGCGGATGGTATTTCACGCCTATGCATAGCAGCTTGCGTTAGCGGCCAGCCCGCGGCGTCTAGGCTTGCCAAGATGGGCGCCATGTCAATCACGGTGATCTGGGGGTTACTTTCCTGTCCGAATAGCTGCTCCAGCGGAGCCGTAACCCATCCCCGTCCGAGCGCCATAACTTTCTCTGGCATGAACTGCCGGCCGGCGCGGTCGAACAGGCGAAGTGGCCTTTGAAGTGTTCGTAAGCCACGGCGAAGCAGCCTAGACCGCACTAGAAACGCAGGATCGCATCCAGTTACACGAGCAGCTCCGGCATCGTCGTGGACTAGGCAAAGTCGGAAGGGAGTCGGCAACGGGCATTACCCCTCGTAGCATGCTGCCGCGAGTGCGCCTCTCAGAACGTGCAGTATGGAAGATCAAGTTTCATGGCCGGACGTAGGCCCAGGCTTTGAGAGAAGCGAATGAGGTAGCCGTCCGGGTCCTGGACCAGGAACTGCCGCACGCCGGA
>CAXSFF010000360.1:0-4746 GCA_964236035.1 uncultured Acetobacteraceae bacterium | reverse complement strand
GGGGGCGGCGGGGTCGCCGAGGTAGCCGGCGAACTGCGCCGGGTCGGCAAGCCCTGTCGAGCCGCCGCCGTGATGGGCGACGAGCTTGCCGGCCTCGACCGCATAGGACTGCACGGGCGCGTGGGAGCCGTGCGCGAGCGGCGCGGCCTCGTCGAGGAACGCCTTCGCCTTCGCCACCACGCGCTCGCCGCGCAGCTTGTTGAAGCCGCGCCCGCGCTCGGCGCCGTCGGTTTCGGGTACGGCGTCGGTTCCGTACAGCGCGTCGTACAGGCTACCCCAGCGGGCGTTGGCGGCGTTCAGTGCATAGCGGGCGTTGGTGACGGGCACCACCAGCTGCGGCCCGGCGATGCTGGCGATCTCGGCGTCGACGTTGCTGGTCTCGACGCTGAACGGCGCCGGTTCGGGCAGCAGGTAGCCGATCTCCCGCAGGAACGCCTCGTAGCCGGCCTGGTCGGGCGGTGCGGCGGCATGCTCGCGGTGCCAGGCGTCGATCTGCGTCTGCAAGGCGTCGCGCCGGTCCAGCAACGCGTGGTTCAACGGCGCGAGGTCGTGCACGATGGCGGCGAACCCGGCCCAGAACGCGTCTGGCGCGATCCCCGTGCCTGGCAGCGCTTCGCGTTCGATAAAGTCGTGCAGGGGGGGGGCGACCTGCAATCCGTGGGCGTCGATGCGGTTCATGGTGGTGTCCTCGTTCGGCACCTAGTTTATCACAGGTCCAGGTATCGCCGTTCATCTCCGAGGATGGGCCATCGCGCAAGGTGATACTGGCGGCCGTCACGAATTTTGCCTCGCAGACGCGAAAGAGCTACGGGCAAGCGGGGACTCCGACCGGTTGGCGAAGTCTGACGTTGGCCCGCAGCGCCGACCTTGAGCCGACGCGGCCTCGTCTGCTTAAAGAGAAACAGCCAGTCGTTCCCACCCAGCCACCGAGGGGATTCCCATGCCGACCGACACCTCTTACAACCTCAACGGCGGGCTCAAGCCGACCACGAAGCGGTCGGCTGATCTGGATGGTTTGGATTTCTATCCCACTCCTGCCTGGGCCACGTATGCGCTCATCGAAAATGAGCGGTTCGAGGGCGACATTTGGGAATGTGCCTGCGGAGACGGCTCCATGACGGAAGTGCTTGGCCGGACCGAGATGCGGGTCATCAGCTCTGACCTATACGACCGCGGCTTTGGCGAGCCCGGTCATGATTTCCTTACCAGCAACCGGCGCGCGGCCAACATCATTACGAACCCGCCGTTTCATAGTGCGGAGGGCTTCGTGGCCCAGTGCCTCGAATTGGCCAAGGCTAAATTTGCCCTGCTCCTCCGTCTCGCGTTCCTGGAGGGTGCGAACCGGACGCGAACAATCTTCCACAAACATCCGCCCGCACGCGTGTGGGTCTTCAGCGAGCGCATCACCTTCTATCCTAAGGGCGCCAAAATGGCCGGTAGTGGAACCACGGCATATGCGTGGTTCGTTTGGGACAAGGCTCACAGTGGCCCAACGGAGCTGAGGTGGTTTAAGCCAGGCTATAAGGCGAAATATCGAGACCTTGCCTCACCTTCGCTGGACCTTACGGCCGCTGCAGACTAGTTCCGCCCACGGCTAGAACATCAGCGCTTGGACCGTGGAACGGCCATCATCGGAAATTCGCAGGCCATGGCGTTCGTAATGAGTCAACCCCTTGTGGATAAAGCTCGACGGCTGGTCCCGATGCGAGATCATGTTCCGAATTTTCTGTGAGAAATAGGTGTCGCTTCGCCCTTCGAGAATTTCAGCGTCTTGTCCTGAAGGCGCGAACAGCTCTGTCAGCCGGGCGATTATGTCGCTCGTGGCCATCCACCCGCTGTTGCCGTCATCAAGCAAGCGCAACGTCGGCACGACCAGCTCCCGCTCGGAGATGCGCGGTTCCTCAGTTCTGGAGTAGCGGGGACGGGGAGTTACCTGAGTGAGCAGTTCCACGGCCGTAAGCTTCCGTGGTCCAAAGCTGGTCACGTAACCAGCAGTCGATTCGAGAAAGTACTCCCGCTTCGACATATCTACATCAAGGCCGAGCAGAAACCGGAAAGTGTCAACAGCTCTCGCTTCCATCGGGTACGAGAGGGCACCGTACTTGTCCTCGGGAGGCACTCTGGCGATTTTCAGGGCCAGCGTGTCGAGAAACAAAGGGATTGGCAGTTCTAGGTCTAGTTCTTCAGTTGCGCGGTCATACGCTATAACGCTGTGCGCGATCTTGGCGGCATCCGGTGGCGGCTGGACCTTCAGGAGGACGTTCATGGCTTCACCTTACGTGTGGGATCGGCTGGGCTCAATCGTTCCCCGGTCTCCGGGTCGAATTCGCCAAGGTGTGTCCCCCTGGCGTCGTAAAGCTCGACCCGTCCGTGGCGAGCATCCCATTCGAGAATATCATCATTTGCATCGCGCCATCGGGGGCGCCGTCCCCCTGCAAAAACTGTCTTCGGCCTTACTCTTTGAGCGTGCGGAAACCCCGGAAGGTTGCGCGGTGCCATGACTGGCTCGTGCGCGGGCGGACGGCCCAACTCGTTCCCCCCCCCCCCTTATTTCTTCATGTGGTCGGCGGAGCGGAGATTAGACGAATGCCCCAGCGCAATCTGTTGTGTGCGGTTTGCCATCTTGGTTCGATGATTGTAACGCCGCTCTGTGGTTGTGAATCTCCCAAGATCAACTGTACATTGGCTCTTCTTCGCTCCAAAACGATCCAGCCCAGCGTAGCATTGCTAAAAACGGTCGCTCCCTACTTGACGACGAACGGGTTGAGGCTGGCGGAGCGCCGCAGTTCCTCCAGCCGCTGGCGAACCACCATGCTCGCCTCAGGCGAAAGCTCGGTCGCGCGTTCGATGTCGCCCAGCGCCTCCAGCAGCGTGCTGACCAGTTTACGTAGTCGCTTGGGCGGGATCACGCCACTATCCGCCAACTCGGTTGCCAGCGCACGCGCCAGCATCCACGCGGCGACGCCCATGCCCTTGGCGGCTTCCTCGCTCACCAGCGCACATCCGTCATCGTGAGCGTATCCAATCCTATGCCGAGGGGCGGCGATCCGAAGCCGCACGGCGAACTCATGTCGCGCGCCCCTAGGTCGCCACGTCGTACGCGCTCCTCAGGATGACGGCGCAAAGACGGTTTACCGCGCGACGAAGGTGAAATGCGCTGGGCGGTCCGGCTGCGTGGTCACCCGGCCGACCGGGCGCACGCCGGCGATGTCATGGGAGCCGACCCGGAACGCCGCCACTAGGGTCGCCAGCATCAGCATCGCCTCCGCCAGCGCGAACTGCGCCGCCACGCAAATCCGCGGCCCGGCTCCGAATGGCAGGTAGGCGAAGCGCGGCGGAGGTGCTGCGTCCGGCAGGAAGCGCGCCGGGTCGAAGCTATGCGGGTGCTGCCACAATGCGCTGTGACGGTGCAGCACCCAGGGCGCGATCGCGACGGCGGCGCCGCGCGGGATCATGGTGCCGTGGGCGAAGTCCCGCGCGATCGCCTCGCGCGTGATCAGGAACGCCGGCGGATACAGCCGCAGCGCCTCGCTGACCACGGCGCGCGTCACCGGCAGCTTGCCCACCGCGTCGCCTGCCGCGTCCGGCGACAGGTCCACGCCGGCCGCCTCCTGCGCCACCCCGTCCTGCCAGCCCGGCGACTGCGCCAGCAGGGCGAGCGACCAGAACAGCGTCAGCGCCGTCGTCTCGTGCCCGGCGAGGATCATGGTGGCGACCTGGTCGCACAGCTGCACCCGGCTGAACGCCGCCCCCGTCTCCGGGTCGCGCGCCGCCACCAGCAGGTCGAACAGGTCGCGCGGGCCGTCCGCCACGGGCAGCGCCGCGCGCGCGTCGACGATGCCGCCGATCATCGCCAGCCAATCGACTCGGAACCGCCGCCGCGCCCGGTCCGCCGGAGTGGGCAGGCCGGGCGGCATCAGCAGGTCGAGGGCGGAGGGCCGCGCCAGCGTGGTCGCGAAGCGCATCAGCATGGCCCGCATTGAGGGGCCGCGCTCCGCCATCTCCAGCGAGAACATCGACCGCCCGGCGACGTCCAGCGCCGCCCGCTGCATCCGCGGCAGCAGCTCGACGGGGCCTGGCTCCGCCGCCAGCCGCTCGCGTGTTTCCAAGGAGGCGACGGCGACGTGCCGGGTCAGCACGGGCATCGAGCGGGGCGACAGGATCGGCGCGATGGTGCGGCGCTGGTGCTTCCAGGCCGCGCCCTCGCTCAGCAGCAGGCCGTCGCCCACCAGCGGCCCGAGCAGCCGCCGCGACACGCCGGGGCGGCGGTAGTTGGCGGCGTTGCGCACCAATACGTGCTGGATAGCCTCCGGGTCGTTCAGCAGCACCTGGGTGCGGCCAAGGAAGCTGCCGACCATCACCGGCCGCTGGTACGCCTGCCGCCCCCACATCGCCAGCGCGTTGCCGCGCATGGTCTGCAGCAAGGCGAGCGGGCCGAGGTCGGTGCTGCGCAGGGCATGGATCGGCGGGGTGAGGATGCTCATGCCGACACAGCAGGGGTTCGCCGCGCTGATGTAAAGGGCTTCAGGCGCCAAGCTGCTCCCGCATCGCCTCCAGCTCCAGCCAGCGCTCCTCGGCGCCGCTGAGCTTGGACTGCACCGTGCCGAGTTCCGCGGTCGCCGCCGTGAACCGCGCCTGGTTGCGGCGATACAGGTCCGGCTGCGCCAGCTCGTCCTGCAGCGCCGTGATGCGGCCCTGCAGCGTCTCCATCTGCGCCGGCAGCGTCTCCAGCGCGTGCTTATCCTT
>CAXSFF010000359.1:0-4760 GCA_964236035.1 uncultured Acetobacteraceae bacterium | reverse complement strand
GCCGGCCTGCGCGCGAAGCTGTGCCGCCTCGCGCACGGCGGCGGCGCGGAACGCGCCGGCGTCCTCGCGCGCGCGCACTACCGCCGCGCGCACCACGAACGCGGACTCCGCCGCGTCGCGCTCAGGCATCGGCCTGTCCCGCCAGGGCCTCGACGATCCGCACGCCCAGCGGCGCGGCCTCGCCCATCGCAACAACGTCGGGTGGCAGCGAAAGCGCCAGCCGGCGGGCGAGCGCGGCAGGCTGCGCCTCGCACCAGGCGTGCAGGCAGCGCCAGCCGTCGCGGGCCACCAGCATCTCGATCGGCCCGTCCCCGGGCGCCGCGACCTCGCCGCCGGCCAGGTCGTGCCAGCGCAGCGCGGCGGCACGCGGCTCCGGCCCCAGCGCGGCGACGAAGGCGCGCAGCGCACCCCCGTCCAGCAGGTGCAGCACGCTCCGGGCATGACGCACCGCGCCGGCGCACAGGGCGAGCCGCCGCAGGCCTTCGTCGTCCAGGCCCAGCACACGCTCCTGTGCCGCGCCGAGCAGATCGAGCAGCCCGGCGAGCCGGCGATGCAGGATGGCGTCCAGCCCCGGCGCCGTGCGCGGGCACCGACGCAGGCGCAGGACCAGGGAGGCGGGCAGCGCCACCAGCGCGCCGAGCGCCTCGTCCGAGGCGCTGCCCAGCCGTGCCTCGTCGCGCCGGCGCGCTCCGCTCACTCCGCGGCCTCGGGGATGGCGGTCTTGGGGGCGGCGGCCCGACGCAGCCGCCGGATCGCTCCCGGCCAGCGAAGCGGCCGCGGCAGCCGCGTCGCCGCCGCCCAGACGCCGGCCGCCAGCGCCAGGATCGTCGCGAACACGCCGATCCTGGACTGCACGCTGGCGCCCGCGCCCTCCCTCGGCGCTTGCTCCGGCGGCGCGGGCGCAGGCGCGGTCGGCACCAGCACCACCGACACCTTGTCGTAGCTCAGCCCCTCGACGCTGTTGGCGACGAGCTGCTTGATCTGCGGCACCAGCCTGTCGACCGTGCTCCTCGCGTCGTAGCGCACGAACACCGAGGCCGAGGACGGCGTCGGGTCGCGGTTGAGCAGATCGTTGTTCGGCAGCACGACCTGCACGCGCGCCGTGATCACGCCGTCGATGTCGGAGATGGTGCGCGACAGTTCCTGCCCCAGCGCCCAGATGAAGCGCGCGCGCTCCTGCATCGGCGAGGCGACCAGGCCGGTGGACTGGAACACGTCGCCGATGCTCTGGAACGACTTGCGCGGCAGGCCGGCCTCGCGCAGCAGCGCCACGGCGCGGGCGAACTGCGTCTGCTCCACCGTCAGGGTGTCGCGCCCGTCCTTCTGCCGCACCTTGGCCGCGCTCACTCCGTTGGTCTGCAGCAGCGCCAGGATCTCGTTCGCGTCGCTCTCGACGAGGCCGGTGAACAGCTCGGTCTCGCAGCCCGCCAGCAGCAGCAGTGCCAGCAGCGGCAGCGCGGCACGCGCCGAGCGACGCACTATTGGCCCTTCAGCAGGGTGTTGAACATCTTGCTGCCTTCGGACGCGCCGTTGCTGGTGACGGTGGCCATGAACACCAGCGACGAGTAGCGCCCCAGCTCCTGCATCAGCGCCGCGGAGGTCATCGCGGGCGAGGCGTCGCTGCCGGCCTGCAGGGCGTGCGCGGACTGGTCGAGGCTGTCCATGTGATCGGACACGCTGCGGAAGCGTTCCGACATGTCGATCGAGACGTGCTGGCCGAGCGACATCTGCGCCGCGGGCACTTCCCGTACGCCGGCAAGCTCGCGCGAGAAGCTGGCGGCGACGTCGGGGCTGGCGGCGGGCGGGTGCGCCCCGGACGCCGCGATGTCGAGGCCGGCACGCGGCCCGGCGGGGCCACCCACCGCGTCCACCGCCACGAGGGGACCAGACATCGTCGCGATCTCCTTGCACCTGTCGCGCGTCGTCCTGAAACGGCGCAATCCGTCATCGGTCGTGGGCTATAGAGCAGAGGATGCGCGTGGAATGCAAGCGCTGAACTCCGCATGGCCCGCCGTGGCGACGAAGCAAATGTCATTACGGTTCTATAATACTATTGTCATCACCGCACACGAAAGACATGCTGACCGATCAATCGGAACGACAGGCAACCAGCGGATTTGCACTTTGGCGTGTCGCGGATTTTCCTGTGTCGACGCGACACAACCATGACGCGATTCAATTCTGATGTGGCTCAATCAAGATTGTCGCAAGATCCGCCGCAACATGGTTCCGACTTGGCGACATGCGGGAGCAGAAAGCTGGTGAGCCCAGGATTTCCTGTGTCAAGTCTTTCCGATGTCAAGTCTCTGTCGTATCCATCCGCATGACATTTGGGAAAAATTCTAATCGGTCGCCTTGCAGGGTTGCGTTCCCGATCGTTTCTTGTCACGGTCGCGTTATCAAGTGCCAAAGGCTTGTTCTGCCGTTGGCATCACGGTCCGTTCAAACGGAAATTGCAACGACGTGAGGCGTGTCGGGTGCTCATGATTAAGAACGTGCCAAAGTGGATGTTCTCTGGCGGGCTTGCAGTTTTGTTCAGCATGGCTGCCGGTGTCTCCGTAGAGGCTCGGGCGGACATCTGGTCGCAAAAGCCGTTTCAGTATGTCGCGGTGGATCAGGATATCCGGGACGTGCTGCGCGAGCTGTCCTCTGCCGTATCGGTGCCGATCGAGCTGTCGGACGCCGTACGCGGCCAGGCGCACGGACGCTGGTCCGAGATGGACGCCGGCGACTTCCTGAGCCGCTTTGCCCATGACTACAGGCTGGACTGGTACTATGACGGCTCGCTGCTGTCGGTGAGCGCGTTGTCGGAGACTGCGACGAAGCTGATATCGCTGCATGGCGTGCAGATCGGCGCCCTGCGCTCCGGACTGGTTTCTGCCGGCCTGATGGACGAGCGTTTCGGATTGCGCGACGGACCGATGCCTGATACCGCCGTGATCACGGGTCCACCGCGTTTCGTTTCCATCGTGCAGCAATCGCTTGATGCGGTCGTGCCGCCGCATCCGCAGGCGACCGCCGCGCAGGTGCCAGCGGCGGCCCAGCGTCTGACGATCTACCACGGGTCGCAGCGCCCCGTGGTAGTGACCTTCTGATGGTGCTGCCGCGAATGGCGCACACGGACTGCCGCGAGCACGCGGCGCAACATGGCGATCGTGGAAGCCAGGCGCGTCACCGTTTCGAGGACGGACCTGGCAGTTCGCCGCCACCGGGATTGCCAGCACGGCCCTTCGGCACCGAGCAGCGGTGCGAGGGACGTGACGGCCACAAGATCAGGTCGGGACACCCGGCCTGGTGCGCGGCTCGACAGCCGCGCGACGTCACCCACCCATCCGACTTTTCAGGAGCAGAACCAGTGGCAGACCCAGTGAGCCCCGACTCGGACACCTCCAGCCAGATCTCTCAGCTCGATAAGTTCTCCGCGCAGAACATGGCGAATCAGGTCGCGCTCGGCGAAGAGCAGACCAAGGACTCGCTGATGAGCGCGGAAGGCAAGGCTTACCACATCCAGTGATCGGCGTGTGCGTCTCGGCCTTCGGGCCGGGACGCATCGACTGCACAGGGCGTTCCCGATCGCGCGTCGGTTGCACCTGTCATCCGGACACGCAGCTCGGTTGACGGTGCCGGAGCCATGATCCGGCTCTGCGGGCAAACCGTGAATGCTGCGAGACGGCACCCACCTGGGACTTAGGCTGGATACAACGGCCGTACGACGTGCCCAGCCGCTACCTCGCCGGCTGCACAATTGCGATTTCCACAGTAAAACCTGGACGCGCCCATGACAGAGCCTCGCCCTCAGATCGTGCACACCGCAGAGATGCGGCCGCCCTGCGTCGCGATGGGCTGCACGCTTACGATCGAGGCCGGGATCCAGGCCGGCGCCACGCTGGCGCTGTCGCCGGGTGTCCACCATGTCGGCGCCAGCCTGGACGACGACGTGGTCGTCGTCGACGCTGCGCTGGGTGCGCGGCACTTCACGGTGGAGCACCAGGGCGCGACCACGCTGCGCACGCAGGCCGCGGCGCTTCGGCTCGACGGTGGCTCGGAGCTGGCCGCCGGCAGCTCGCTCAGGGTCGACGGCTCGCTGCGCTTTCACGTGGGCCAGACATCCTTTCGCCTCGACGCAGCACCTGCGCCGCAGGCCGCGACGCGACGCTTGGCCGCGCCGTTCTTCGGGATCGTCGCCTGCATCGCCGCCACGCTCGTGATGTCCACGCCGGGCGCCGAATCCAACGCGACCCTCGGCCTGCCCCTGCCTGCCCACGCCTTTGCAGTGGCCGCGGCCACGCCGTCCGCGGCCGAGGTTGCCGCGGCGCTGGGCGAAAGGCTGGCCGCCGGCGGCCTCTCCGGGCTGCAACCCGCCTCGATCGCGGATGGCACCGTGGAGGTCTCGGGCACCGTCTCGCCGGGCCAGCGGCCCGGTTGGGCGGAGGCCAGGCGCTGGTTCGACGCGACCTACGGCGGCCGGGTGATCCTGGTCGACCGGGTCGGCGCGGCTGCGGCGTCGCCGCTGAGCATCGCCGCGGTCCGGCCGGGCGGCGATGCGCCGTTCGTCGTCGACCAGTCCGGGCGCCGGCTGTTCGTCGGCTCCGAGGTGGCCGACGGCTGGGTGGTGGCCTCGATCGAGGCCACGCGCGTGATGGTGCGCCGCGACGCGCAGACGCTGGCGGTGCGCTTCTAGCAGGCCGGCTGGGTCGTGGCTTTCAGGCAGCAAGCAAGGCTGGGCTCTGCCCAGACCCGCCAGGGGGGAGCCCCCCCTG
>CAXSFF010000358.1:0-4761 GCA_964236035.1 uncultured Acetobacteraceae bacterium | reverse complement strand
GGCGTCTCGGCGATCTTCATGGAGGACCAGCTCGCCCCCAAGCGCTGCGGCCACATGGCAGGCAAGCAGGTGATCCCGGCCGAGCTGATGGTGGACAAGATACGCGCCGCCGTGGGCACCCGCCAGGACGGGCTGTTCGTCATGGCGCGCACGGACGCGCGGGCGCCGCTCGGCATGGACGAGGCGTTGCGCCGCGGTGAGGCTTACCTGAAGGCGGGCGCGGACGCGCTGTTCGTCGAAGCGCCGCAGAGCACGGAGGAGGTGGAGCGCATCGCCAGCACCTTCCGCGGCAAGCCGCTGGTGCTGAACATGCTGGAAGGTGGCGGCAAGACGCCGCTGCTGCCGTTGGACGAGATCCACAAGATGGGCTTCTCCATGGTGTTCTACCCGACCAGCCTGATCTTCGTGGTGGCCAAGGCGCTGCAAGGGGCGTTGCAGGACATCAAGGCTGGGCGCTACCCGGTGAAGGAGAAGGGCCTGAACTTCGAGCAGTATGAGCAGGCGGTCGGCTTGAAGGACTGGGCGGCCATCGAGACGGAATACATGAAGACCGCCACGGGCGTGCACGCCGCCGAGCCATCCGCCGGGCACGACAAAGACGACAAGAGCGGACGCGTGTACTAGCGCGCTTCATCACGGCCAGACGGTGCTGAGCGGCAATGCATGACGCAGCGGGTTGGCTGATGCCATGAAGGCGGGCCGTTTCACCGCCTGACTTCCGACCAGTGACGATGCTCTCGGCGATCCCAAGTCGTTCAGCCATAGCCGGCTTGTTGCGCCGCCCGCCCGCAAGGCAAGCAGCTATTGACGTGGCAGGCGCGCTGTATCGTCCTGTGGCGGCAGCATCCGGCTCAGCAGGCCGTCGCGGCGGACCGCCACATGCCAGACGGTGGCGAGCAGGTGCAACGCCACCAACGCGTAGATGGCCCATTGTCCGAGCAGGTGAAGCGTTTTGGAGAAGTCGTCCAAGGCTTGGTTCTCTGGCAACGCAGGAAGGTCGAACAGGCCGAAATACGACACCGGCCGGCCATTCGAGGATTGCAGGTAGCCGGTAACGGGCATCGCCACCAGCAAGGCGTAGAGCAGCCAGTGGGTGAGCCGGCCGACGAACTCCGTGCCGTGCGAGCTGCCAGCGGGCAGCGGCGGCGCCGGGTGCGTGGAGCGCCAGAGCAGACGCGCGGCCGCCAGGACGAAGATCGTGACGCCCAACGACCGATGGATGACGAACACCCAGGCAGCCTCCGGGCCACGCGGCAAGGAGACCGCCACCCAGGCCGCCGGCAGCACCGCCAGAACCAGCAGCGCACTAAGCCAGTGCAAGGCCTGTGCCGTCAGCGTGTACCTTGGACTCAATTCAGGCAATTCGCTCTCCTGCCGGCTGTGCTGCCGGTCCTACCGCAAGTCCCGCAGGCCGAACCCGGCCACCGCCTTGTAGCTGTCGGACAGCGCGCGCAGCTCGTCCTGGCTGATGTGGTCGTCCAGCCGCTCGAACGGGCGGTCGCCGGTCAGTTGCTCGACGCGGATGTTGATGAAGTCGGGCGGGTTGGAGCGGTTGGTGCGCACCACCGCCGCCGTCGCCTCGCGCCGCATGCCCTCGTACGCCAGCAGCGCGGCCGGGCCCATCGCTTGCAGGCCGGGTTGCTGGGCCAGGCAGTCGGCGAGCGTGCGGGCGTCGATCAACGACTGCGCCGAGCCGTTGGAGCCGCGCGGGTACATCGGGTGCGCCGCGTCGCCGGCGAAGGTGATGCGGCCGAAGGTCCAGCGCTCGACGGGGTCCTTGTCGGCCATCGGGTATTCCAGGATGTCCTCCGACCCGGCGATCAGCGCCGCCACGTCGAGCCAGTCGAACCGCCAGTCCTTGAACACGGGGAAGAAGTCCTCAAGCCGGCCCTTCTTGTTCCAGTCGTTCTTTTCGTCGGCCGGCGAGATGGTTTCCGCCACCCAGTTGACCAACTGGTCACCGGAGCCGTCGATGTCGTCGATGATGGGGTACACCACCATCTTGCCCGTGTTCAGCGAGCCGATCCGCATGTAGGTGTGGCCATCCAGGATCGGCCTGTGCCGGGTGACGCCGCGCCACATGTTGATGCCCGTGGTGGCCATCTGCTCGCCAGGGTAGAACATCCGGCGCACCACGGAGTTGACCCCGTCGCAGCCGATCGCAACGCTCGCCCGCACGGTCGGCAGCGCCGTGCCGTCTGCCGCCGTGAAGCGGATGGAAACGCCGTCGTCGTCCTGCTCGATGCCGGCGCAGCGATGCCCCGTCAGCACGTTGGCCGTCCCCAGCCGCTCGCGCGCCGCGTCGAACAGGATGCGTTGCAGGCGGCCGCGGTGGATGGAGACCTCGGGATAGTCGTAGCCGCCGCGCAGGCCGCGCTGCTCCGCGTAGATCTTCTGGCCGAACCGGTTGAAGAAGGCGCTCTCGTGCACCTCGACGCCGGCCGCCAGCAACGGCGCCTGCAATCCCAGCGCCGTGAGTTCGCGCATGCCGTGCGGCAGCAACGTGATGCCGACGCCGATCTCTCGCACGTCGGGCACCGCCTCGTAGACGGTGCAGGCGATGCCGCGCTGGTGCAGGTTGAGCGCCAGCGCCAGGCCGGCGATGCCGCCGCCGATGATCGCGATGGTGTCGGTCATGCTCGATGCTCCCACTCAGTCAGTGAACCAGCGCGCAGCCGCCCTCGGCCAGCGGGCGGAAGGCCTGGTCGGCGGGGATGGTCGCGACCAGCTTGTAGAAGTCCCAGTCGCCCTTGGATTCGGCCGGCGTCTTCACCTGGAAGATGTACATCGCGTGCACCGCGCGGCCGTCGGGGCGGATGGTGACGGGGCCGAACAGCGCGTCGTCGATCGGCGCTGCCCGCATCTTCGCCACCACGGCGGCGCCCGAGATCGACTGGATCGCCGTCGCCGCCTTCAGGTACGCCAGCACGGAGGAATACACCCCGGCGTGGTTCATGGTCGGCTCGCGCCCGCCGTCCAGCGCCGCGAAGCGCTTGCTCCAGGCCCGGGTCTGTTCGTTGAGGTCCCAGTAGAACGCCTCCGTCAGGATGAGGCCCTGCGCCGTCTGCAGCCCCATGGCGTGGATGTCGGTCAGGAACACCAGCAGCCCGACCAGGCGCTGCGAGCCGTCGCGGCCGATGCCGAACTCCGCCGCCTGCTTCATCGTGTTGGTGGCGTCGTCGCCGGCGTTGCCGATGCCGATCACCTGCGCCCCCGAGGCCTGCGCCTGCAACAGGTAGGACGACATGTCGGGGGCGCCGAGCGGCATGCGCACGTCGCCCAGCACGGTGCCGCCGGCCTTGGTCACGAACGCCCCCGTGTCGCGCACCAGCGCCTGGCCGAGCGCGTAGTCCGACGCCAGGAAGAACCAGCGCTTGCCGCCCTGCTGCACCAGGGTGCGCGCGGTGCCGTTGGCCAGCGCCCAGGTGTCGAACGTCCACTGCACCGTGGTGGCGGCGCATTGCGACCCCGTGAGGTCCGACGTGGCGCTGCTGGAGGCCAGGAAGGTGCGGTCCTTCTCCTTGGCGAGCTGGTTGATCGCCAGCGCCACCGCCGAGTTCGGCAGGTCGACGATGGCGGCGACGCCGTCCTGGTCGATCCACTTGCGCCCCACGGCGGCGCCGATGTCGGCCTTGTTCTGGTGGTCGCCGCCAAGGATCACCACCTTCGGCGCGCCCGGCCCGGCGTCGCGAGCGAAATCGTCCGCCGCCATCTGCGCCGCGATCACCGAGCCCCTGCCGGACACGTCGGCGTATGGCCCCGACATGTCGTTGAGCACGCCGATCTTGATCGTGTTGTCCGGGATCTGCGCCATGGCGGCGGGCGCCAGCAGCAACAGCATCAAGGCGCGGGCGAGCAGGGGCATGCGGCGGTTTCCTCGGTGATGGCCCGCTTTGCGCGGGTCCCGTTGCAGGCGATCAGGCGGCGGCGGCCAGCCCGCTGCCGCCGTACAGCCAGGCCAGGTCTTCCATGTGCTGCGCCGGTGTCTTGGCAGACATGATCGCCGTGCGCAAAGCCGCCGGCGCGCCGGACGGGTGCAGCACGTATTCGCCCATCGCGCGCGACATCAGCTGCAGCCGGGCGGTGCGGATATAGCGCTGCTGGCGGTATCCCTCCAGCATCTGCTCGACCGTGCCGTTGCTGTTGCCGACGACGTTGGCGAGGCAGACGGCGTCCTCCATCGCCATGCACGCGCCCTGCGCCATGTACTGCAGCATCGGGTGCGCCGCGTCGCCCAGCAGCGCCACCCGGCCGTCGACCCAGTTCTCCACGGGGTCGCGGTCGCACAGCACCCACTTCTTCCAGTTCTCGCCGATATGGATCAGCTCCTGCGCCTGCGGATGCACGTGGCGGAACCCGAGCAGCACCTCCTCGTGCTCCACGGACGCCCCGGCGACCGGCTCCGGCGCGTCGTTGTGGAAGGTGACGACCAGGTTGAACACCTTCCAGCCCGACAGCGGGTAGTGGACGATGTGGCATTTCGGCCCCGCCCACAGCACGGCGGCGTTCCAGCGCAGGTGCTCCGGCATCTGCGCGGTCGGGATCACCGAGCGGTACGTGGTGTGGCCCGACACCCGCGGCGCGCCGTCGTTCACCACCTTGCGGCGGATCTTCGACCACAGGCCGTCGGCGCCGATCAGCGCCGTGCCCTTCACCATCTCGCCGTTGGCCAGTTGCGCGGTGACGGAGCTGTCGTCCTGCTCATAGCCGACCACCTCGCTGCTGGTGCGCAGGTCGATGAGGTCGTTGGCGCGGCACGAG
>CAXSFF010000357.1:2603-4765 GCA_964236035.1 uncultured Acetobacteraceae bacterium | reverse complement strand
GAACTAGAAGCCTGGGGCAACACGAGCTGAGATAGTGATCCCAAATGCGAACCTTACCAGCCGTGCCCGTGCGAACTATGCAAGCCGTTGATCCTTAAAAATTTGTAGCGATTTCAAGGATTTGTGAAGTTATCCACGTGAACCTTACCCGGCCTATCTTCAATACAATCAGAATCTCTTGGATGCTTATTGCATCTGGCTGGCAGGGTTCGCATCAGGTTTCGTCACGGCTTGCAAAGTTCGTGTCGACGCCCACCGAAATCGCCGTCAGGGTGCTCCCATGGTGCCGAACCCGACCGAAAGCCGCCGCGGCAAGCAGCAAGCCGACCTTTTTGGACCGACGACCACGATCCACCAGGTCGTGACCGACCTTGGCGTCAAGGGAGCGGTTCAGGCCGGACAGTGGGCCGCCTCTGATCCGAACCCTGCCAGCCTGCCCAGGGCACTATCGGGACGCATGGGAAGACAAATAGCAGACACGGCGTCGCAGGCCCTCATCCGAGAGATCGAACGCTCCGGGATGCCCGGCTACTCTTACTCTGCATGGTGCCTGGCCGGGCTTCCACACCGCGAACTACCAGACGGGGTGAATTGGCTGATCGAAACCGACTTCGCTCGGCTCCTAGTCCGTCCAGGCATCCGATTGCGCGACGATAACGCACAGGAGGCGCTCCGGGTGCCAATGGGATCATTCGCACGACTTCTGCTAATAGATTGGCAAACGGAGGCCCTTGAGCGTGGCACACGCGAGATCACGATGGGCAGGTCCGCTTCCGCCATCGTCTCGCGGATCGGAGGCGGGCGCGGCGGTCCGTCTAACGGCAAAGTCATAGACCAACTTGAGCGACTGGCCACCTGCAGCATCGACTTTGCGTTCGGAACCGATCGCAAGGGCGTCATCGTCAACCAGAAGCTCGTAGAAACATTCGAGTACGTGGCGAACCCAGATCCGCGCGCTAAGGCAGGAACACGGTTGATCGAGCGCGTCATCTTGTCGCAGGCGTTCTTCGACGAACTGCGACGGCACCCTGTGCTGGTCGACCGTGCCGCAATCCTGGATCTCACGACCTCGCCTCTAGCCATCGACATCTATCTCTGGCTGGCGTTCCGGCTGCACTCCCTGCCAAAAGAAATGCCAGTCTCCTGGGACAGGCTCTGGAGGCAGTTCGGGCCGCGCGTCGCTAAGCTGAAAAATTTCCGCCCACAGTTTGAGGGGCCACTGCACCTCGCCCTATCCGCATATTCCGCAGCCAAGGTCCAGGTGACCGATCGCGGCCTGTTGCTGGAGCCATCCCCACCACCTGTCGCTGCATGACTGATCGCGGCTGGCAAGGGTCGCATCGTGAGGGGATCGGTAGATAGATCAATAGCGACCGTTTGATGCTCGGCACCAGGCCGGTCGCGCCACACCGCAATAATGACACCGTGACCCCCGCTTGCGTTCACCCATATATAGCAAAAACGACACGAACCGAATACGAGTAGGGGCAGGATCTGTCGTTCCAGTTCGTTATCGCATCACTGTCACAACTGGGACCCAAGCACAAACTTATTTCTGTTTTCCCCGTGCAAATTCAAAAGGTAAATTTCAACGCTGAGCGACCCACTTTGGCGCCGCTTTCTCGCAGTATTGGCAATTCAATGGTACCACTTACCCTGTTTGTCACTACTTTCTTCCTCGATCCGCGAGAAGCATGGTTATCACGAGTTGACACCCGCCCAGGCCGCAAGCAAGCTGGGCAAACGGGAAGAAAGCAGGCGCCAAGTCCCCCTGCCCTACCCTGCCCCGGCGATGCCGCACCGGGCCTGCGGCCTTGGAAACGATGGCTCCCACCGAAGGTTGGCAAACACATGGACCACACGGGCAGCAGCGGCGATCTCATCCCCTTCCGCCCCGTCGTCCTCGACGGCGACACCTGCACCCTGGTCAGGCAGCCGGCAGGCACCTCAGAGCGCGCACGCGGGTTCCGTGCCCAAGCCGACGCGCCAGCGACGGTGCGCGCCTACGCCGCGGACTGGCGCCACTTCCTGGCCTGGTGCCAGGACCAGAGCCGCCAGCCCTTCGGCGGCGACGAGGCCCTGGAGCCGATCGTGGGCGAATACCTGGCCAGCATCGGACCCACCCAGGCCATGTCCACCCTGCGCCGCCGAGTCGCGGCCAT
>CAXSFF010000357.1:0-2503 GCA_964236035.1 uncultured Acetobacteraceae bacterium | reverse complement strand
CCAGCATCGGACCCACCCAGGCCATGTCCACCCTGCGCCGCCGAGTCGCGGCCATCGTGCGCCAGGCACGCCTGGCGCAGGTGCCATTCGACACCGGCAGCCCGCACGTCCGCGAAACGCTGCGCGGCATCGCCCGCAAGCACACCGGCGACAAGCGCCAGGCGGCGGCGCTGACCACGCCCGAGATACGCAGGCTGGTCCTGGCCTGCGGCCCCGGCCTGGCCGGCCTGCGCGACCGCGCCCTGATCCTGATCGGCTTCGCAGGCGCCCTGCGCCGCTCCGAGCTGGTCGCGCTGCAGCACAAGCACGTCGTCTGGACGGCGCGCGGCATCAGCCTGCGCATCGCCCGGTCGAAGACCAGCCCGACCGGGGTGGACATCGGCATCCCGCTTGGCCGCAACGCCGACACCTGCCCCGTCACCCACCTGCGCCGCTGGCTGGACGCAGCCAAGGTCGCCGACGGCGCCGTGTTCCGCCGGGTAGACCGCTGGGGCCAGCCAGGCCGGCATGCGATGAACCCGGACAGCGTGCGCCTGGTGCTCGCCCGACTCGCGAAAGAGGCAGGGATCGTCGGCAGCGAGCTGGAGCAGATCAGCCCGCACGGGCTGCGCGCAGGCTTCATCACCACCGCCTACGGCAATGGCGTATCTGACGAGCGCATTATGGAACACACCCGCCAGCGCAGCCTGGAAACCATGCGCGGCTACGTCCGCCGTGCACGCCTCGACCGTGACAGCCCAGCCGGAAACGTCGGCCTCTAGTGGCGCCAGCGCATGCACGTGCCACGGAAAAGAAGAGTCCCAGCCACGCGCAGGCACGCTGCCCGACACCGCTTTCACCCGCTAGCCACTATCCATGGCCATCTCGGCGCGCACGCGGGCAGTCGGACGGACCGAACCACGACAAGAAGTCATCCGAGCCGCCCGAGGCTTGACCGCATATCGAGACAAGGTTGCAGCGCCCGTTCGACATGGGCCCAGGTTGGCGGCAAGGCAGCTGCGTGACCGCGACGCGCTTAACTCGTTTAGGACGCGCTCTGTCTCGGCGTCTCCAAGCGATAGGAGCGTCAGACCTAGTCATCTGCTTCCTTGAATATTTAATGGATCAGACATCTGATACCTTAGATACTTAATATATTAGATATCTGATATCTTAATTATCTGATATCTGATGGACTGGTCCTTTCGCGGGTTTGTAGGCTTGGATTTGGACTGTTTCATCTCCAAGGAGAGCGCGACCGCCATAAAAGCGGACCGAACTAATCTTCGATATATTAGATATCTGATTGCTTTGCTTGCTGATATCTATAATGCCTGGTAATGCTTCCGGGTGCGGTTGTTCCGTGTGGGGAAGCTATGGGAAGCATCATCACTATCGCAACGCAGAAGGGCGGGGCGGGGAAGACCACCCTTGCGCGGGTGCTGAGCGCTGACCTTGCGCACCATGGATGGCGTGTGGCGGTCATCGACGCAGACCCTAACCGAGGCTTCACGGAATGGGCTGAACTCTACACTGGCCCAGCGATGACGTTCCGGGCCGAACCTGATGAAAAGGAACTTGCGAATCTGCCAGCCGACCTAGCCGAGACGCACGACGTCGTGGTGGTCGATACGGCAGGCTTCGGGTCTCGATCCATGCTGGTGGCAATCGGAGCGGCCGACAGCGTGATCATCCCGTGCATGCCTGACAGAGGGTCGGTGCGGGAAGCCGAGCAGACAGCCGAATGGGTGCGGAACCTGTCCCGATCGACGCGGCGAGAGATACAGTTTCGTGTGGTGATGACAGGCTTCGATCCGCGCCGCTCGGCAGATCGGCATGCGTTGGACCAGGCCAAGAATGGATTGTCGCTGCCCTTCCTCGAAGGCGTCTTGTCGGACCGTACGGCTTATCAGGCATCCAGCTGGTCAGGGGCCGCACCGAACGACGGCATCATGGGGAAGGAGGCAGCGATCCTGACAAGCGAGATTGCCCAGCTCGGATGGCTTCCAGCCCGCAAGGCTTGAGGCGCCCTCTTCACGGGTAGCCAATTAGGTCGTATATCAGATGTATAAGATATCTAATCCATCGTAGCCATCGGAAAACAAGGTGTCTCGTTCCATGGGAAAGTCCTCGCTTCCGTCCATCGCTCCAGCTCGGCGCGGTCCTGCGCTCCTCGACGCCATCGGTAGTCAACTGGAGTCAGTCCCGCCCGCAGTGCCTTCTGCCAGTTCCGCCGCACCCGAAGTCGCTGCAACCGCAGCGATGCCGAAGCCGGCACCTTTTGTCCTGCGCCTTTCGTCGGACGTCTTCCGTCAGATCGATGCGGTGGCAGTGTCACAAGGCGTGACGATGACGGTCATCATCGCCCAGGCTTTGAGAGAGGCTGGCTTTTCGGTCCCGGACGGGGATCTGGTGGATCGCCGCAAGCGCCGGTTCCGTTAGCATAGATGGCTTAACTTCTTTGGGTATCAGATATCAGATATCCATAATCTTGGATTGCTGGCAATCCGATGCTCAAGCGGTC
>CAXSFF010000356.1:0-4772 GCA_964236035.1 uncultured Acetobacteraceae bacterium | reverse complement strand
CGCCACCGGGCTGACGCCGGAGCTTGCCGCCGGCGTCGCCCTGGGGGCCACCCTGCGCGCCTACCGCTTCGACCGCTACCGCACCACCGAGAAAGCCGACGACAAGCCGAAGCTGCACAAGCTGACGGTGCTGTCTGACGCGCCGGGCCGGGCGCGGGAGTGCTGGACCGCCGAGCGCGCCGTCGCCGAGGGCGTGTTCCTGTCGCGCGACCTGGTCAGCGAGCCGCCCAACGTGCTGTTCCCCGCCGAGATGGCGGAGCGCTGCCTGGCGCTCGAGGAACTCGGCGTCAAGGTCGAGGTGTTCGGCCCCAAGGAGATGACCAAGCTCGGCTTCGGCATGCTGATGGGCGTCAGCCTGGGCAGCGCTACCGAGCCGCGCATGGTGGTGATGAGCTGGAACGGCACATCCGGCGGCAAGCACAAAGGCAAGCATAAGAAGGACAAGCCTAAGTCCAGGCCGATCGCCTTCGTCGGCAAGGGCGTCACCTTCGACACCGGCGGCATCAGCATCAAGAGCGCCGGCGGGATGGAGGACATGAAGTGGGACATGGCCGGCGCCGGCGCCGTGATCGGCCTGATGGCGGCGCTGGCGGGGCGCAAGGCCAAGGTCGACGCCGTGGGCCTGGTCGGCCTGGTGGAGAACATGCCATCCGCCGCGGCGCAGCGACCCGGCGACGTGGTGACCAGCTACTCCGGCCAGACGGTCGAGATCATCAACACGGACGCCGAGGGCCGCCTGGTGCTGGGCGACGTGCTCTGGTACTGCCAGGAGCGGTTCGAGCCGCAGTTCATGATCGACCTGGCGACGCTGACCGGCGGCATCATCGTCAGCCTGGGCCACGAATACGCCGGGCTGTTCAGCAACGACGACGCGCTGGCCGGCAAGCTGCAGGACGCCGGCGCCGCGTCGGGCGAGAAGGTCTGGCGCATGCCGTTAGGGGACGCCTACGACGCGATGCTGAAATCCGACATCGCCGACATGAAGAACGTCGGCGTGCGGTACGGCGGCTCGATCAGCGCCGCCTGCTTCATCCAGCGCTTCGTCAACAAGGTGCCGTGGGCGCACCTGGACATCGCCGGCACCGCCTGGAGCAGCAAGGACACGGCAACCATCCCGAAGGGGGCCACGGCGTACGGCGTGCGGCTGCTGGACCGCCTGGTGGCCGAGCATTACGAGACGGTCGCGCCGGAGGCGTGAGCGCAGGACGCTTGAGCAAGGCCGCCGCGTGAGCGAGGTCGGGTTCTATCATCTGACCCGCACCAGCGCCGAGCAGGCCCTGCCCCGCCTGCTCGGCCGCACGCTCGCCGCCGGGCAGCGTGCGGTGGTGTTGTGCGGCAGCGCGGCGCGGGTGTCGGCGCTGGATGACGTGCTGTGGGCGTCGGCGGACCCGGACTGGCTGCCGCATGGCACCGCGCGCATCGGGGAGGCCGACTTGCAGCCAATTTGGCTGACGGATGTGGCCGAGGCGCCGAACGGGGCGCGCTACCTGTTCCTGGTCGATGGGCGGGAGACGGATACGGCGGAGTTCAAGCGGGTGTTCGACCTGTTCGACGGGCGCGACGAGGAGGCCGTGCAGGCCGCGCGGCGGCGATGGGCAGCGGCGAAGGTGGCTGGGCACCAAGTGACGTACTGGCTCCAGGGAGTTGGAGGTTGGGAAAGGAAGGCCTGACCGGCTTTTTTCCCGACAGAGATTCAGAGTTGCTTCAGCTCAGTGCAAAGCTTCATCCATCCCAGATAGAATTTGGCGACATAATCAGGTGAGGTACGAAACCACTCATGTCCGGCACTGCCTTTGGTGGCTTGTTCACAATATCGCAATGCCGAGTGGATTGCTCGCTCCACATCCGCTGCGTTTTCGCAACGTATCATGAGGCCGACTTCAGGAGGCTGAGCCATGTATGTGCTTGAGACGTTGCTCAGCAAGCGCTGGGCAGCGTTCTTGGACCTGCCAATTTTACAATTCCATTTATTCTCGGGGATGCCCTGCGCCCTCTGAACATCATCTGAATACTGTAGGACATAAACATACTCGGGGCCTGTGCCGATTTCCGCAACACTCGGACAGATCGTTTTCCCATGAAGAGATCAGCAGGCGCTGTCGTCTCGTTTATTGGGTTGCTTGTCGAAAGCGCCCACCAACCCCTTCGCAAATTCACAATGAACTTGTCGGCTTTGAGCTTCATCAGCGTTTTTTTGAGAGCCAGCAAATTGGACGCTTGGAAACCTTGCGGTCGTGCCAGCGTGTCAATTGCCCCTAGCAAGTCCGATCGCTCAAGAGGGCCATCCTTCAAGGCTTGCAGAACCCATGAAGCCATGTTCGAGGGGGCCGCCGGCACGAGTCGCCTCTCCATGGTCATTGCATGATCCTATCAGCTCGTCCGCTTGACTGAAATCGCCGTTTACCGTGTCCATGGAGCGGCGCCAATTGATACCAACGGCGTTCAGACTGACTTCTCAGCCATCATTGCGAGGAGAGCTTGCGACGAAGCAACCCAGGACTGCACGGCCAGTTTTCACATGCGGTTCTGGATTGCCGCACCGCCAAGTGGCGGCTCGCAACGACGGCCGTCAAGCCAACCTCCAGTCATTCATCGCCATGTGCCAACAACTCACGGAACCGTGATTGCGCCGCGCCGCAGCATTGCCGTGTTCGCGAGTTAGTCAGCCAAGGCCATCATCACAGGACGCTGCGCATGCGCGAATTCGCGCTTGAAGCCTATTTCGCCCGCTGGAACTCCGCCACTCGCCACAACCTTACCGCCTCCGAATCCGAGCCGCTGCTGCTGCCCGACCTGCTGGACCTCGCCACCTCGGGCGATCGCGAGCGCTGGGACACGCTGGGCCTCGGCTACACCGACCCACGTGGCGCGCCCTGGTTGCGGCAGACCATCGCCGGGCAGCACGATGAACTCTCGATCGAGCAGGTGCTGTGCTTCGCCGGGGCGCAGGAGGGCATCCACTGCGCCATGCACGCGATGCTCGGCGCCGGCGACCATGCCATCGTGGTGACCCCGAACTACCAATCGGCCGAGACGGTGCCGCTGTCGATCTGCGACGTGACCGGCGTGGCGCTCGACCCGGACCGCGGCTGGACGCTCGACATCGACGCCGTGGCGGGCGCGATCCGGCCCAACACGCGGCTGGTGTCGATCAACTTCCCCAACAACCCGACCGGCAAGATCCTGGAGCGCGACCGCTTCGACGCCCTGGTGGCGCTGTGCCGCCAGCATGGGCTGTGGCTGTTCAGCGACGAGGTCTACCGCCTGATCGAGCGCGACCCGCAGCGCCGCCTGCCCGCCGCCGTCGACGCCTACGAGCGCGGCCTGTCGCTCAACGTGATGTCGAAGGCGTACGGGCTGCCCGGCCTGCGCATCGGCTGGATCGCCTGCCGCGACCCGGCGCTGCTGCATGCCATGGAACGCGCCAAGCACTACCTGTCGATCTGCAACGCCGGGCCGAGCGAGGTGCTGGCACAGATCGCCCTGGCCGCCGGCGAGCGCATCCTGCAACGCAACCGGCGGCTGGCGGCGGACAACCTGGCGCTGATCGAGACGTTCTTCCGCGAGTTTCCCGGCCGGTTCGACTGGCACCTGCCGGAGGGCGGCGTCACCGGCTACCCGCGCTATCTCGGCCCCGAGGGCGTGGAGGCGTTCGCCGCCCGGCTGATCGTGGACGAGGGCGTGCTGCTGCTGCCGGCCAGCGTCTACCGCTCCGAGCTGGCGCAGACGCCGGCCGACCGCTTCCGCATCGGCTTCGGCCGCGTGGGCATGGCGGCGGGCCTGGACGCGATCCGGCGCTACCTGTCGCGCAATGGGCTTTAAGGGTGGGCGGGCTTTGTCTACACGGTGCGCCTGACGTTCGGCCAAGAGGACTCCGAGGCACCGTGATGACGATTGCACCCCGATGCTGAAGGCGCTGCTCGCCGCGATCCTGGTCGCCTTGGTGGTGGTGATCCTGCTGCTGCTGTCGATCGCCCGGCCGGATCGCGGCCCGGCCGGCTCCGTGGCGGTCAACAGCGCATCGGCCCCACCGCCATCCTCGTTCGTCGTCCGCAACAACGCCCCGCCGGCCCCGCCGGTGGACGCCCCCGCCCCGCCGCCTGCCGCCCCCGCGCCCGACTCGCTGGATGTGGTGATGCAGCGCCTTCGCTCCGCCAAGCCGGATGCCACCGTCGTGGTGACGCCGGCCGCGCCCGCGCCCGTGCCGCCGCCCGTGCCGCCGCCGCCCGTCTCGCCGCCCGTGTTGCCGGTGGTCCCTGCCCCGCTTCCCGAGGCGCCGGCGCCCGTTCCTGCGCCGCCGCGCTGGACGAACGTGTCGGGACAAGGCGTGCAATACCGGGTCGGGCGGGCTGGCGACGGCTATGTGATCTCGATCGACCTTGGCGGCGGCCAGGTTGCCGACGTGCACGTGCTGCCGGCGTTCGGCCGCCTCGACCAGGCCGCCGTCAACATGCGGGTCGACTACCTGAAGCAGACCATCCTGGAGAACTTCTCGTCCGCCTCGGCCAGCTACTCCTACAACCGGGACGGCTCGGTTTCCGGCGGACGGTGACGCGCGCTCCGCAGCGGATGCGAACATGCACGATTTGGTAGGGTTCCCGCCACACACCTGCCATGAATCAGATGCTATACAGTTCCGATCCGCCCTGAGAGGAGCCGTCTATCATGCAGACGACGCACACGAATGCCGGCAACATCGTTGCATTCCCCCTTGACCAGCGGATCGTCCGCCGCCTCTCCCCGGCGGCGATGGCCAGCCATCTGCGCCGGTC
>CAXSFF010000355.1:0-4773 GCA_964236035.1 uncultured Acetobacteraceae bacterium | reverse complement strand
TGCGCGCCTACATCTACGACGTGCGCGAGGAGCCGCGCGGGCCGCAAATCTTCCTCAGCCGCACCCACCCGGCGTTCCTCGCCAAGCTGTTCGCGCAAGAGGTGCCGGAAATCTACGACGGCATCATCGAGATCAAGGCGGTCAGCCGCGACCCCGGCAGCCGCGCCAAGATGGCGGTGATTAGCCGCGACAGCTCGATCGACCCTGTCGGCGCCTGCGTCGGCATGCGCGGCAGCCGGGTGCAGGCGGTGGTGCAGGAACTCCAGGGCGAGAAGATCGACATCATCCCGTGGTCGCCGCAGGCCGCGACCTTCGTGGTGAACGCGCTGGCGCCGGCCGAGGTGACCAAGGTGGTGATGGACGAGGAGGCCGGCCGGGTCGAGGTGGTGGTGCCGGACGAGCAGCTCAGCCTGGCGATCGGGCGGCGCGGCCAGAACGTGCGGCTCGCCAGCCAGTTGACCCGGTGGGACATCGACATCCTGACCGAGGCCGAGGAGAGCGAGCGACGGCAGGAGGAGTACCGCCGCCGCACCGGCATCTTCGTCGAGGCGCTGGACGTGGACGACATGATCGCCGGCCTGCTGGTGACGGAGGGCTTCACCAGCGTCGAAGAGCTGGCGTTCACTCCAGCCGAGGAGCTGGCGGACATCGAGGGCTTCGACGAGCAGGTGGCGGCCGAGCTGATCAGCCGCGCCGACCTGTTCCTGCAACGGCGCAACGTGGAGATGGATGACCAGCGCGTGGCGCTCGGCGTGTCCGACGACATCGCCGGCATCGAGCAGCTCAGCCCGGCGATGCTGGTGCAGCTCGGCGAGAAGGGCATCAAGACGCTGGACGACCTGGCGGACCTGGCCGGCGACGAGCTGGTGGAGATCGTCGGCGAGGCGGCGCTTGACCTCGACGGCGCCAACGCGATCATCATGGCCGCCCGCGCCCACTGGTTCGACGGCGAGGCGCCTGCTTCCGAGCAGGCCGGGGAGGCTGGCAACGCCTGACCCGGACGCGCTTCCAGAGGACGCCATCGAGAACGAGCCTGGGGACGAGCCGGAGCGTGGCCCGTTGCGGCGGTGCATTGTCACCCGGCAGCAAGGCGAGCGGGCGGCGATGCTGCGGTTCGTGCTGGCGCCGGACCGCCGGGTCATCCCCGACCTGGGCGCAAAGCTGCCCGGACGGGGAATGTGGTTGAGCGCGCGGGCCGATGTGCTAAGAACCGCGCAGTCCCGGGGCGCATTCGCACGCGCGGCGCGCGGCACGGTCATCCTCCCTCCCGATCTTGCTGCCATGTTGCAGGCGGGATTGACCCGACGGGTGACCGACTTCATCGGGCTGGCGCGGCGGGCCGGCCAGGCGGTCAGCGGCTTCGCCAAGGCGCGCGAGGTGCTGGCAGCCGGGCGCGCGCGCCTGGTGGTGCAGGCGTCGGACGGCAGCGAGGAGGAGTGCCACCGGTTCCTTTCCGGGGCGCGGGACATCACGGCGGTGCGGCCTTTGACGGCTGCGGAGCTTGGCGCGGTGTTCGGCCGTGACCACGTCGTGCACGTAGCCATCACGCCGGGCCGCTTGGCCGAGGCGCTGATCGTGGATGCCGCCCGGCTGGCTGGGATATCCAGCCCGCCAGGCGAGGCTGGGACAAAGAACGACGGCCCCGCGGCCGGATCGCGCCGCGGCAGGACAGGACGGATTGGTGAATGAGCGAGAATAACGATCAGGACGCGGCCAAGGGCAGGCTTGCACTGCGCCCGGCAGGCCGTCTCGAACTCGGCCGCACGGTCGACGCCGGGTCGGTGCGGCAGAGCTTCAGCCATGGACGCTCGAAGGAGGTCCAGGTCGAGGTGCGCAAGAAGCGCGTGCCGTTCACGCCGCCGCCGGCGACGGGGCCTGTGCAGCCGATCCAGGGCGCGCCCAAGCCCGCCGTGGCGCCCGGCAAGCCGCCCGCCGGCGCCGGCCGCGCGCTGACCGCCAGCGAGCTGGCGACCCGGCAGCGCGTGCTGGAGGAGCAGAAGAAGGACGCTGCCCGCCGCGAGGTCGAACGCCGCGAGCAGGAAAAGATATCGATTCTCTCGCAGGCGGAGGAGAATCGTCGCCGCGACGAGGAGGCCGCCAAGCAGGCCGAGATTGCCGCCCGCGAGGCCGCCGAGACCGAAGCGCGCGCCCGCGCCGAGGCGGAGGCCGCCGCCCGCCAGGCTGCGGCCCCTGCGGAGCCGGCGGTCGCCAAGGCCGACGGCGAGGCCGCTACGGTGGCCCGTGCCGCTGTCCCGGCCGCACCCGCCGCGCCAGCCACGCCAACGGAGACGCTGCGCCTGAAGCCCGCCCGCGCCGGCGAGGACGAGGAAGCGCCGCGCCGCCGCCCCGGCATGGCGCTGCCGGCGCGCAAGACGCCCGTCACCGTGGCCAAGGGCCCGGCCGGCCGCCGCACCGGGCGCATCGACGTGCAGGCCGCCATCGAGGGCGAGGACGAGAAGACCCGCAGCCTCGCCAGCGTGCGCCGCCAGCGCGACCGCGAGCGTCGCCAGCAGGAACTCGAGCTGCTGCGCTCGGACGGCCTGAAGGTGGTGCGCGACGTAGTGCTGCCCGACACCATCACGGTGCAGGAGCTGGCCGCCCGCATGGCCGCCCGCGCGCCCGAGGTGATCAAGTCGCTGATGAAGATGGGCGTGATGGCGACCATCACCCAGTCGCTCGACGCCGACACCGCGGAGCTGGTGGTGCAGGAGTTTGGCCACCGCGCCCGCCGCGTGTCGGAGAACGATGTCGAGGCCGGCATCGAGGGCGACATCGACGTCGACACGGACAGGATCGTGCGCCCGCCCGTGGTGACCATCATGGGCCACGTCGACCACGGCAAGACCAGCCTTTTGGACGCGCTGCGCTCGACCGACGTGGTGAAGGGGGAGGCCGGCGGCATCACCCAGCACATCGGCGCCTACCAGGTGACGATGCCGAAGGGCGAGAAGATCACCTTCATCGACACGCCGGGCCACGAGGCGTTCACCGCCATGCGCTCGCGCGGCGCGTCGGTGACGGACATCGTGGTGCTGGTGGTGGCGGCGGACGACGGCGTGATGCCGCAGACGATCGAGGCGATCAAGCATGCCAAGGCGTCGGGCGTGCCGATCATCGTGGCCATCAACAAGATGGACAAGCCGGACGCCAACCCGACCCGGGTGCGCCAGGAGCTGCTGAGCCACGAGATCGTGGTCGAGGACATGGGCGGCGACACCCAGGACGTCGAGGTCAGCGCCACCAAGCGCACGGGGCTGGACAAGCTGGAGGAGGCGATCCTGTTGCAGGCCGAGGTGCTCGACCTGCGCGCCAACCCGGAGCGTTCGGCCGAGGGGTCGGTGATCGAGAGTCGGCTGGACCGTGGCCGCGGCCCCGTGGCGACGGTGCTGGTGCAGAAGGGCACGCTCAACCAGGGCGACATCGTGGTGGCCGGCGCCGAGTGGGGCCGGGTGCGGGCGATGCTCGACGACAAGGGGCGGCAGATCAAGGTGGCCGGCCCCGCCGTGCCCGTGGAAATCCTGGGCCTGAGCAGCGTGCCGACCGCGGGCGAGCCGTTCGTCGTGGTGGAGAACGAGGCGCGGGCGCGCGAGATCAGCGAATTCCGTCAGCGCAAGCTGAAGGACCGTTCGTCGGCGGGCATCAGCGCGGCGCGCGGCACGCTGGAAGAAATGCTGGCGCGGGCGGTGGCGGGCGAGCTGAAGGAGGTCGCCATCGTCGTGAAGGCCGACGTGCAGGGCAGCGCCGAGGCCATCCAGGGCGCGGTGCTGAAGCTGGCGCACGAGGAGGTGAAGGTCCGCGTGCTGCTGTCGGCGGTCGGGCAGATCACCGAGAGCGACATCCAGTTGGCCCGGGCCAGCGACGCCGTGATCGTCGCCTTCAACGTCCGCGCCACGGCGCAGGCGCGGGAGCTGGCGCAGCGGGACGGCGTGGACATCCGCTACTACTCGATCATCTACGACGTGTCGGACGACATCGAGAAGATGGTGCGCGGCAAGGTCGCCCCGAAGGCGCGGGAGAACTTCCTGGGCTACGCCGAAATCCGCAAGGTGTTCGACATCACCAAGACCGGCAAGGTCGCCGGCTGCATGGTGACGGAGGGCCTGGTGAAGCGCGGCGCCGGCGTGCGGCTGCTGCGCGAGGGCGTGGTGATCCACAACGGCGACCTGAGCCAGCTGAAGCGGTTCAAGGACGACGTGCGCGAGGTGGCGCGCGGCTACGAGTGCGGGTTGAGTTTCGCCGGGTTCAGCGACTTGCGCGAGGGCGACCAGGTGGAGTGCTTCGAGGTCGAGTATGTCCCGGGATGAGGGCGGCGAGACCAGGAAGCGCGTAACGCCGAAGAAGCAGCGGGCGCGTGCGGGGGCGGAACCCTCGCAGCGCCAGTTGCGCGTGGCGGAGGAGGTGCGTCACCTGCTGTCGGCGATCTTCCTGCGCGGCGAGTTCCGCAACCCGGAGCTGGAGGAGGCGAAGGTGACGGTGACGGAGGTGCGGATCAGCCCGGACCTGAAGAACGCCACCGCCTTCGTGACCCGGCTGGGGCGGTCGGATGTGGATGCGCTGCTGCCGGCGTTGAAGCTGGTGGCGCCGTACCTGCGCGGGGAGTTGGCAAAGGGGCTGCGGCTGCGGGTCGCGCCGCATGTGTCGTTCCAGGCGGATACGGCGTTGGAGTACGCGATGCACGTCAATGCGCTGCTGCGGGCGCCCGAGGTTCAGCGCGATCTGGACAAGGCGAAGTCAGTCACGACCTGATCGGCCAGGGATAGTGTCTCGATTTAA
>CAXSFF010000354.1:0-4778 GCA_964236035.1 uncultured Acetobacteraceae bacterium | reverse complement strand
TTATGTCTATCCGGACGGCGTCGCAGCGGTTTGGCTGGGCCGCAAGCTGGGCTGCCCAGTGGTCGTGACGGCTCGTGGTTCCGATGTGAGCCTGCTGCCACGCTATGCCGTCCCGCGACGGTTGATCCGCCAGGCGATTGCCGATGCCGATGGGCTGGTGGGTGTGAGCGCCGCGATCAAGGCTGCGCTGGTGGAGTTGGGGGCGGCGCCGGAGCGCGTCGAAGTGTTGCGGAACGGCGTCGACACGGCCTTGTTCAGACCGGTCGAGCGAGGGTCGGCCCGCGCCGCACTAGGGTTCACCCGGCCTAGCCTGTTGTCGGTCGGCCACCTGATCGAACGCAAGGGACACCACCGGGTCATCGAGGCCATGCTGCTGCTGCCGGAGCATCAACTCGCCATCGCCGGCGAGGGTCCGGAGCGGAAGATGCTCGAGGCGCTGATATCCCGGCTGAATCTATCGGATCGGGTGCAGTTGCTGGGTTCGCGTCCTCATGCGGAGCTTGCGCGCCTGTATAGTGCGGCGGACGCCCTGGTGTTGGCGTCCAGCCGCGAGGGTTGGGCCAACGTCTTGCTGGAGTCGATGGCATGCGGCACGCCCGTCATTGCCAGCAACATCTGGGGCAACCCGGAAGTGGTGCAGACGCGCGATGCCGGCCTGATCACCCGGACCAACTCACCAGAGGGCATCGCGGACTCGGTGCGAGATCTGTTCGCCCGTCCTCCCGAGCGCGCCGCGACCCGGGCCTATGCCGAGCGGTTCAGTTGGGACGAGACGACTGCCGGTCAACTTGCGCTGTTCCGCCGGGTTGTCGGCGGGTTGGGCTGAAGCGGAGGTCAGCCCGCGTGGGCTTGCGTCCTGGTGAACTGGACAGGCGCCGCGGATGCAGGGCGTAGCTGTGTCGTCAGGAATCCCTCGAACACCAGCAACAGCCACAGCACCTCACTGTGGTCTAGTCGCCGAGCCTCGTGCTCGTCGATGAGTTGCGCCAGCGCCTCGGACTGGAACAGGCCGCTGTCCAGCATCGCGCCGCCCAGCAGCCGCTCCCGCAACCGGTCGGCGCCGGCGCGGAACTGCTCGGCGAGCGGCGTGGCAAACCCTTGCTTGGTGCGGTAGAGGATTTCCTTTGGGAGATACAACTCCATCGCGCGCTTCAGGAGATACTTGCCCTGACTGCCGCGCAGCTTCAGGCCGGCCGGCAAGTTCAGCCCCCACTCGACGAACTCGTAATCCAGCAATGGCGCCCGCACTTCCAGCGATGCCGCCATGCTGGTGCGGTCGACCTTGGTCAGGATATCGCCCGGCAGGTAGGTGTTCAGATCGACATGCTGCGCCTGACGCAGGGAGTCGCTGTCGTCATAGCCATCCATGAGGGCGACGATGCTGTCGCTCGGGTCGTAGCCATCCAGGCTGGCTTCCAACTGCGGCGAGAACAGGGCTCGCCGCCGGTCGAACTGGACCTTGCACACCGTCTGGAAGTAGCCGAGCGCAGAGTCCAGGCTGATCTCGGTCAAGGTGTGCTTGGCCCGCAACCAGCGCGGCGCACGATCCAGCTTCGGATAAATCCGGGCCAACCGCCCGATGACCCGGCGCCGCAACGGACCCGGCACGTACGACCGCACGGCTTCGGCCAGCACATGCCATTGATACCGGCGATACCCGCCCAGCACCTCGTCGCCGCCGTCCCCGGACAGCGCCACCGTCACGTGCTTGCGGGCCAAGGCGCAGACCTCCATCGTGGGCACGGCTGAACTGTCGCCGAACGGTTCGCCGAAGATGCCCGCCTGCGCGCGGGCAGCCTCGATGTAGTCGAAGCCGGCGGCCTGGGAATGATGGTCGGTGCCGTATTGCCGCGCCACCATGGCGGCGAACGGGCGTTCGTCCTGCGCCGTCTCGAAACCTATGGTGAAGGTGGAGAGCGGCGCGTCTCGCAACTCGGCCGCGATTGCCACGATGGCGCTGGAATCGACCCCGCCGGACAGGAAAGCGCCCAGCGGCACGTCGGACATCAACCGGTCGGCAACGCTGCGGCGCAAGTGATCGAGCAGGATCGGCGCGGCCTGGGCCTCGGAAAGGTTTGGCGTGCCGGATGCGGGCGCCGCCTGCCAATAGCGTTGCGGCACAGCATCAGGGCCACCCCGCCGGAGCAAGAGGTAATGCGCGGCGGGAAGCTTGTGGATGCCGTGATAGATGGTCCGCGGGTCAGGGATGTAGCAATAGGTGAAAAAATCGTCCACGGCGGCCGGGTCGATGCAGTGCGTGTGGCCGGGCACGTCTGCGAGCGCGCCCAACTCGGACGCGAAGGCGAGGCCGCCATCCGGCATCCGCAGGTAGTGCAGCGGCTTCTTGCCAAGACGGTCGCGGGCGAGGAACAGCGTCTCGCGGTTGCGGTCCCACAAGGCGAACGCGAACATGCCAGACAGATGCCGCAGGCAATCCGGCCCCCAGCTTTCCCAGGCATGGATGATGGCTTCGGTGTCGCAATGGTTGCGGAACACGTGCCCTTGCGCGCGCAGCGTTTCGCGCAGGGCGGCGTGGTTATAGATTTCGCCGTTGAAGACGATGACGACCGAGTGATCCTCGTTGTACATGGGCTGCTGGCCGCCATCGACGTCGATGATGGCCAGCCGGCGGTGGCCGAGACCCACGCCTGACTCGACGTGAAAGCCGTCGCCGTCCGGGCCACGATGGCTGAGCGCGCCGGTCATCCGGTGCAGCAACGCAGCGTCTACCGGCGCCGGGCCGGATTGCTGGAAGAGTCCCGCCAGGCCGCACATGAACCCTCCTTTGTCACGACGGGCGTGGCGCTCGCCGCAGGCTTGCCGAATCACGGACCCCGTTTGGCTTGCCGCAACCGTTCCGGCCGGATAAACGTCGTGACGATGTCATGATCGGCGATCAAGGTTAACAAATCGCCGACACTGGGTTGGCCCGCGTCGGCAATCCCTGCTCACCGCTTCATCAGCCTGTCGGATTTGACTACTCAGTTTTCCGACTGACGGCTAGACCGCGTTGACATCAAAAGCTTCGGCTCGACTTGGAACCTGATTCAAGCCCTCTTCGGGAGTATTGCATGTCATCGGTTCGGCTAATGCTGGAGGGTCGCCAATGGAAGGGGCTGCGGCCCCTTGCTCTCGCCTGCCTTGCCATGTTGCTCGTCTCCAGATCGCTTGCGCAAACGATTACCGTTGCGGGACAGGATGTGTCTTTTGCCCATGTGCTCGGTGAGAGGGCGCCAGGCGTCGCCGCATTATGCCCGCCGCCGGACACGCTGCCGGATGCCAGCGATTTGATCGCCGCCGCCTGCGCCCGCGTGGCCACGGGAAAGAATCCGCGGGGCGCCTACGCCGCGCTGGCCGAAGCCTATCTCCAACGTGGCAGACGTCAACCGCCGCCATCGCCGGACGATGCCTGGCGCGGCGGCGTGGCCTTGGCGGAAATGCTGCGCCACGCTCCGCCCAATCCGACCATCGCCGGCCACCCGTTGGAGCGCATCCTGTTGGGCGCAGGCGCGGATATGGCCCGGATCGAGCAAGCTACCGGCGATGCAGGCCTCTATCAGGGTTCGGCGGAGGTGATGCTTGCCGCCGCTGCCGCCTGTCCGGCAGATGGCGGCCCGGTGTGCGCGGCACGCAACCGCCTTCACGCCGCAGACGTGCTCGCCTTATTTGGTCATTGGCGCGATGACGTGCCTGTCCTCAATCAAGTGATCAGCATCGCCCACGCAGCAATTGCCGCCTTGCCGCGAAAGGCAGACGAGCGGCTGTGGGTTCAACTGCACAGCCGGGCATCCAACGCCGATCTACAATTGATCGACCTCACAAGCACGCCAGCGGATAAGCTTGCGCAACAATCGTTGGACGAGCTAGCCGAGGTGACAAGCTACATAGAGAAGATGCCGCACGACGAGGACTGGTCTGATCTCATGGTATCGATGGCCAGCGCACAGTCCCAACTGGGGTTGGCACACGGCGACGCCATGGCAATCCGCTTGGCGCTGGTCCGCTACAACGCGGCGTTGGCGGTGTCCAGGCCCGAGAAGGATATTGCTACTTGGTTTGAGAGCCAGTCCAACCTTGGTTTCTGGCATGTGAAGCTGGCACAACTCGACGCCTCGGCCGTGGATTGGGCGATTGCGGCAGGTATACTGCAGGGCGCTATCGACACGGTGGCACGGATTGGTGCGTCGTTGCCGCTCGAGGTCGCCAATGCCCGGCTGGTTCATGCGATGGCGCTGATCGGGGAAGGCCGGGAGGAACGGCTGTCTGGTGGACGCGCCCTGATGCAGCAGGCTGCCGACGAGTTGGACGCCATCGAGCGCGTTTTCATCGCTGCCCACAGTCAAGCTTACCTGAACATCTTGAACGAATGGCGTACCTATGCGCGGCGTTCGCTTGCCCGCTAGGTCGTGTGGACACTTATTTGAGCCATGGGAACGGCGAGGTAGTTTCGGGCGGTCTTCTCAAAGCTGGTAGCGACCCGGCGGAACTGCTTGAGCTTGCTGAAGCAGCATTCGATAAGGCGGCGCTCGGCATGAAGGTGCTTGTCGGTCAGGTGTTTCCTGGTGCGCGACAGGTTGGGGATGACCGTGACGGCCCTCTTCATTGGCGATGGATTGGCGCAGGGGATCGGCATCGTAGGCGATGTCGGCCATGACGACCCGAGCCGGCAGCCCTTCAATCAAGGTTTGAGCCTGCGGGCAGTCGCCGCATTGGCTGGCGACAAGGATGAAGCGGATCAAGCAGCTAAGGCCCTGCACAGCCATTGCTCTGGCACCAAT
>CAXSFF010000353.1:0-4796 GCA_964236035.1 uncultured Acetobacteraceae bacterium | reverse complement strand
CGGCTCGCCCCTGGCGGGTCTGGGCAGAGCCCAGCCTTGCTTCCTGACAGGCCGACGTCAGGGACCATCGCCATGACCCTGCGCGTGCTCGGGGCTGTGCTCTGCCTCGTCCTGTTCAGCGCGCCCTCCCTGCGGGCGCAGCCTGACGCGATCGACCGCGCGGCGGTGCTCGCCGGCCTCTGCGCGCCCGACGCCCGCAACGCCACGGCGGTGCTGGGCGGGCTCCTGGCCGCCACGCCCACGGCCGACGCCGGTGCGCTCGCCTGGGCCGCGGCGGCGAGCGCGGCCTATGCCGGGCGACAGCTTCGCTGCGGCGGGGACGGGCGCGCCGTGCTCGACCTCCCCTCGGGGCCGCTGGACGGCGCGACCCTGGCTCCGGCCACGGTGCCCGACGACGCGCGCACGCCGGTGCCGAGCCTGCGCAGCCGCGCGGTGCTGGAGCAGCTCGGCGCGGTGCTGGTGCTGTTCACGGCCCGCGACGAACCCTCCCAGCTCGCGGCCGCGCGCACCCTGGAGCGACGCGGCGAGGGCCTGCCCCCGGCGCTGCTGGACGCGGCGCTGGCGCGCGACCCCGCGGTCGCCGGCATCCTGCGCGGCCTGCTGGTCGCCGCCGGCCTGCACGCGCCCGACATCGACGGGCGGCTGCGCGCCATCGACGCGCTCGGCCAGGACGCCTCGACGCGCGCCGAGGTCCAGCTCGCTGGCCTGCGCGCGGACCCCGCCTATGCCGCCGAGCCGCGGGTCGCAGCGGCGCTCGACCGCGCGCTTCGCCGGGTGAGGGCCTGGCTCGGCGTCGGGCGGGTGCTGGCGGTGCTCTACAACGGCGTGAGCGTCGGCAGCGTGCTGTTCATGTCGTCGGCGGGCCTTGCGATCATCTTCGGCCTGATGGGCGTGATCAACCTCGCGCAGGGCGAGCTGATCACGGTCGGCGCCTACGCCACGTTCTGCGTGCAGCAGGCCTTGCGCGCCTGGGCGCCGGACTGGGTGAACTGGTACCCACTGCTCGCAATCCCGGTGGCGTTCCTGAGCACGGCGGCGCTGGGCGTCGCGATCGAGGTGCTGGTGGTGCGCCACCTGTATCGCCGCCCCCTGATGACGCTCCTGGCGACCTGGGCGATCAGCCTGCTGCTGATCAACGCGGTCCGGGTGCTGTTCGGCAGCCAGAACCTACAGTTCCTCACGCCCCCTTACCTGACGGGCGGAGTGCGCGTGGTCGGCGACTTCCTGGTCACCTGGAACCACCTCGGCGCCATCCTGGCCGCGATCCTCGCGTTCGGGGCCACGCAGGCGGTGCTGCGGCTCACCGACCTCGGCCTGTTCATCCGCGCGGTGACGCAGAACCGCGCGATGGCGGCCAGCGTCGGCATCGCGACGCGGCGCATCGACATGGCGGCGTTCGGGCTCGGCGCGGGGCTTGCGGGACTGAGCGGGGTGGCGCTGTCGCCGATCTACAACGTCAACCCGTCGATGGGCACAGGGTTCATCATCGACAGCTTCATGGTCGTCGTCCTCGGCGGCGTCGGCAGCCTGGCGGGCACGGCGTTCGCGGCGCTGGGCATCGGCCTGGTCGACGTCGGCATCGAGCCGTTCTACGGCGCGGTTGCCGCCAAGGTCGTGGCGCTGCTGCTGATCATCGCGCTGATCCAGTGGCGTCCGGAGGGCCTCGTCCCGCCACGGGGACGACGATGAGCATCCTGTGGCCGGCCGCGGCCATGGTCCGTCCGCGCGACCGCCGGGCAGGCACGGTCGCGCTCCTGCTGGCGGCGGCCACGCTTGCCGTGCCGCTGCTGGGCCTGGGGCTGCTGCCGGGCGTGGGGCTTTCCACTTACGCGGCCAACCTGGTCGGGCAGGTGATGTGCTTCGCCGTGCTGGCGATGTCGGTCGACCTGATGTGGGGCGGCGCCGGCGTGCTCAGCCTGGGACACGGGCTGTTCTTCGCGCTCGGCGGTTACCTGTGCGCGATGCATCTGCTCCGCACGGCATGGCGCGCGACGCACACGCTCCCCGACTTCCTGCTGTTCATGGGACAGGGCGCGTTCCCCGCCTGGTGGGGATTCGCGGACAGCGCGGTCCTCACCCTGTGCGCGATCGTGGCGGTGCCGGCCGCATTGGCCTTCTGTTTCGGCTACGTCTCGTTCAGGTCGCGGGTGAACGGCGTCTACTTCTCCATCATCACCCAGGCGCTGACCTACACGGCGATGCTGCTGATGTTTCGCAACGACACCGGGTTCGGCGGCAACAACGGCATGACCGGCTTCCACACCGTCGCCGGCCTCGCGGCCGGGGGGCGCGGGGCCACGGTCCTGCTGGCGACGCTGTCCTGCGCCGTGGCGTTGGGCACGCTGGTCGGCGGGCGCGCGCTGCTGGCGACCCGCTTCGGGCGGCTGCTCGCGGCCATCCGCGACGACGAGCCCCGCCTGCGCTTCCTCGGCTACCAGACGCTGTGGCTCAAGCTCGCGGCGTGGTGCCTGTCCGCGGCGCTGGCCGGGGTCGCGGGCGCGCTCTACGTGCCGCAGGTCGGCATCGTCAATCCTGCCCTGCTCGACCCGTCGCTGTCGCTGGAGGTCGCGGTCTGGGTCGCGGTGGGCGGCCGTGGCAGCCTGTACGGCGCGCTGCTGGGCGCCGTGCTGGTCAACCTGCTCAGGCTGTGGCTGTCCGCGGCGGCTCCCGTGCTGCTGCCGTTCGCGCTCGGCCTGCTGGTGCTGGGCGTGGTGCTGGCGCTGCCCAACGGGCTGCTCGACCTGCGCCGGCCGCGCGGCTGGCTGCCCCGCCTCGGCCAGGCGCCGAGCCTGCCGCGTCGGGCGGGCCGGTGATGGGCGGACCGGTGACGGGCGCGGGGCGCGGACTCGTCACGGGCGAGGGGCCGCAGGATCGGCCGGGCGCGGCCGCGCAGGCGCCGGCGGTGCGCACGCAGGACCTGGTGGTGTCGTTCGGCCGCTTCGTCGCGATCAACGGCCTGTCGTTCCAGGCGAACTACGGCGAGATCCGCGGTGTGATCGGTCCCAACGGCGCGGGCAAGACGACGCTGCTCGACGCCCTGACCGGCAAGTCCCGGCCCAGCGCCGGCAGCATCGTGCTGGACGGCCGCATCGACGTCACTCGGCTGGGCGAGGCCGAGCTGGCGCTCGCCGGGATCGGCCGCAAGTTCCAGAAGCCCTCGGTGTTCGAGGCGCTGAGCGTGCGCGACAACCTCGACCTGGCGCTGCGGCTGCACCGCCGCTCGCTGCTGCGCGAGGTGCTGGCGCCGCGCGAGGCCAAGCGCGAGGCCATCGGCCGGCTGCTGCACACCATCGGCCTAGAGGCGCTGGAGGAGGCGCTCGCGGGCACGCTCAGCCACGGGCAGAAGCAGTGGCTGGAGATCGGCATGGTGCTGGCCTCCGAGCCCAGGCTGCTGCTGCTCGACGAGCCGGTGGCCGGGATGAGCGACGAGGAGACCGCGCACACCGCAGCACTGGTGCGCGCGCTGCGCTCTCCCGCGCGCAGCATCGTGGTGATCGAGCACGACATGGAGTTCGTCGAGCAGGTCGCCGACGTGGTGACGGTGCTGCACGAAGGCCGCTCGCTGTTCGAGGGCAGCATGGAAGCGGCACGCGCCGACGCCTCGGTGATCGACGTGTACATTGGTCGATGAGTAGGGGCCGATGAGCGGCGCTGCGGACGTGCATCTCGCGGTGGATGGCCTCGACCACCACTACGGTGGCGCGCAGAGCCTGCGCGGCGTGTCGCTGTCGATCCGGCGTGGCGAGTGCCTGGCGCTGCTGGGCCGCAACGGCGCCGGCAAGACCACGCTGCTGCGCTGCCTCGCCGGCGTGCTGCGGCCGAGCGCCGGCCGCATCCTGCTCGACGGCGTCGACATATCCGGCTGGCCCGGCCACCGGCGCTGCCATGGCGGCATCGGCTACGTGCCGCAAGGCCGCGAGATCTTCTCCGACCTTTCCGTCGCCGAGAACCTCGCGGTCGCGTTCCGCGCCCAGCGTCGGCCAGGGCCGGGGGCTGCCGGGAACAGCGAGCGGGCCATGCTCGACGAGGTGTTCGCGCTGTTCCCGGTGCTGCGCGAGATGGGGCGCCGCCGCGGCGGCGACCTGTCCGGCGGCCAGCAGCAGCAGCTCGCGATCGGCCGGGCGCTGATGGGCCGCCCGCGCCTGCTGGTGCTGGACGAGCCCACCGAGGGCATCCAGCCCAGCCTGGTCAAGGCGATCGAGGCGGCGATCACCTCGCTGAAGAGCCGCATGTCGATCCTGCTGGTCGAGCAGTACCTCGATTTCGCCGGCGCGCTGGCCGACCGCTACGTCGTGCTGGGCCGCGGCGCCGTCGTGGCACAGGGCCTCGGCCCTGACATCCGGCGCGACGGCCTCGACCGCTTCCTGTCTGTCTGACCCGCGACCGGCTGATCCGCGACCGACATCCTCACCCTCTGGAGACGACGCCATGAGCCAGCATCACACGATCCGCTCCACCCCGGAGAACATGGTCCTCGGCTACCTCGACGCCGCGACGCCGCCGGTGCTGCACGTGGAGTCCGGCGACACCGTCACCCTGGCGTCGTTCCCCGCGGGCGGGCGGTCGTCGCTGCCGGCGCACTTGCCGGTGCCGGCCGACTACCTCGCAGCCCTGGACGCGCTCCCGGAGGGGCCGGGCCCGCACTTCATCACCGGCCCGGTGTTCGTGCGCGGCGCGCAGGCGGGGGACACGCTGCAGGTCGACATCCTCGCCGCCGAGCCGACCATGGACTGGGGGTTCGTCGCCATCCTGCCGCTGCTCGGCACGCTGCCCGAGGAGTTCACCGACTACGAGAC
>CAXSFF010000352.1:0-4798 GCA_964236035.1 uncultured Acetobacteraceae bacterium | reverse complement strand
CTTCCGTGGCGACGCTGTGCCCGCGGGCGTCGGCGTCGGCGATGCGCTGCTTGGTCAGCAGGGGGCATTTGACTTGGACATAATGCACGTCGCCGGGCGATGCGATCGCGGCCTGCTGCATGGCTTCGGCGACGGCATCGGCGGTGGCGAGGATCTGCGGCATGCGGCCGATTTCCTCGGGGGCGAACGCGCGGGTCATGACGACGCCGACCGCGAGCGTGCCCGAACCGTCGGCGGACGCCTCGCCCTGCGCGTCCTCGCGCACCTCGAACACCAGCCAGTGCGGCGACAGGCCGCCCTCGGTGCCGCCCGACAGGATGATCGCCGTGGTGCGGGCGACCGTCTCCGAGGGCTGCCCCGTCCAGGCGGCGAGCGCCTGCTTGATGGCCAGGCTGGCGAAGCCGCGGGTAAAGTCGTTGACGCAGCCGTTGCCCTCGGTCTTGCCGAGCACGGCGACGATGCGCGCCGGGTCGATGTCGCCGCGCTCGATCGCGGCCGCGATGGCGCCGACGTCGTCGGGCGCCGAGGCGGGCAGGCGGTGCACGCGGGCGCTGCGGAGGGTTTGCATGCCGACAGGTCTACAGATATCGAGCCGCCGAACCCAGGGGAAAACGGGCTTCCATGACGGCTGCAAGGCCGCCTAGTCTATGCGGGCCGCAAACAGGAGGCCGCAGCATGACCGACCCCACCTACAAGGTTGTCGAAATCGTCGGGACATCCGAGCACAGCGTCACGGACGCCATCGACAACGCCATCGAGAAGGCGTCGGAGAGCATCCGCCACCTGGGCTGGTTCGAGGTCGAGCAGGTCCGCGGCTCGATCGCCGATGGCAAGGTCGGGCGCTACCAGGTCACCCTGAAGGCCGGGTTCGCGCTGGAGTAGCACGCGCTCATCGTGATTTCTTCTCCCCTCCCCTTGCGGGAGAGGTCGGGGAAGGGGTTCCGACGGCAACCGTGTCGTGTGCGGCCACCCCTTCTCCCGGCCTCCTCCCGCAAGGGGAGGAGGAGCAGCGTAGTGGTGGTATGGGGCTTGCTTAGAGCCATTCGCCTTGGGAGACCGGCTTCCCGCGGCGATGGCAGGTGATCCTTGGACTACAAGTACGACCTTGAGTTGGCCGCCGTCACCAAGCGTTACGGCAAGACGACCGCCGTCGCCGCCATCTCCTTGCGCATTCCGTCCAGCAGCTATTGCTGCCTGCTCGGCCCCAGCGGCTGCGGCAAGACCACGACGTTGCGCATGATCGCCGGGCACGAGGAGATCTCGGAAGGCGACATCCTGATCCAGGGCAGCAACGTCACCGGGCTGCCGCCGGCCCGCCGCGGCACGGCGATGATGTTCCAGAACTACGCGCTGTTCCCGCACCTGACCTGCGTCGACAACGTCGCCTTCAGCCTCAAGATGCGCGGCGTCGCCAAGGCCGAGCGCCGCGCCCGCGCCGGCGAGTTCCTCGACCTGGTGCAGATGCAGGACCACGGCCACCGCCTTCCCGGCGAGCTGTCCGGCGGCCAGCAGCAGCGCATCGCCCTGGCTCGCGCCCTGGTCACCCGGCCGCGCGTGCTGCTGCTGGACGAGCCGCTGTCGGCGCTCGACCCGTTCCTGCGCGGGCGGATGCGCGAGGAGCTGAAACGATTCCAGCGTGAATTGGCCATCAGCTTCGTCCACGTCACCCACAGCCAGGACGAGGCGATGGCGCTGGCCGACTTGGTCGTGGTGATGGAGGACGGCCACATCCGCCAGGCCGCGGCGGCGCGCGACGTGTTCGAGCGCCCGTCATCGAGTTTCGTCGCCCGCTTCATCGGCGGCCACAACGTGCTGCCGACGCCCGGCGGCGCCATCGCCGTCCGCGCCGACCGCTGCCGGCTGGGCGCGCCCGGCAACGAGCCGCATCTCTCGGGCCGGGTCGCCGCCGTCGAGTACCAGGGATCGGTGGTGCGGGTGACGCTTGCCGACCACGCCGGGCTGGAGGCGGTGGCGGTGCTGGCGGACAACGTTTTCTACGCCGACCCCGTGGCGCCCGGCGACGCCGCGACCCTGGTGTGGTCGGACGCCGACGTGCACATCCTTCCGCAACCGTGACTGGAGCCATCATGGACGTCGGCGTGTTCATCCCGATCGGCAACAACGGCTGGCTCATCTCGACGACGTCGCCGCAATACCGGCCGAGCTTCGACCTCAACCGCGAGATCGTGCAGCGGGCGGAGGCGCACGGCCTCGATTTCGCCCTGTCGATGATCAAGCTGCGCGGCTTCGGCGGCCCCAGCGAGTTCTGGGACCACAACCTCGAATCCTTCACCCTGATGGCTGGGCTTGCCGCCGTCACCAACCGCATCAAGCTGTATGCGTCAGTGGCCGTGCTCACCCTGCCGCCGGCGATCGTCGCCCGCATGGCCGTGACCATCGATTCCATCTCGCACGGGCGCTTCGGCGTCAACCTGGTCACGGGGTGGCAGAAGGCCGAATACGCCCAGATGGGGCTGTGGCCCGGCGAGGCGCACTACACCCAGCGTTACGATTACCTGGCCGAATACGTGCACGTGCTGCGCGACCTGTGGACCACCGGGCGTTCGGACTTCAAGGGCCGTTTCTTCACCATGGACGATTGCCGCCTGAGCCCGCTGCCGCAGGTGCCGATCGAACTGGTTTGCGCCGGCCAGAGCGACACGGGGATGGCGTTCGCCAGCGCCCACACCGAATACAATTTCTGCAGCGGCGACGGCCTGAACGACCCGATGAGCTGCGCGCCGATCGTGGCCCGCCTGGTCGCGGCTAACGGACGCAGCGGCCGGGCGGTCGGCGCCTACGTGCTGCTGATGGTCATCGCCGACGAGACCGACGACGCGGCGATGGCGAAGTGGCGGCACTACGTGGCGGGCACCGACCTGAAGGCGCTGCGCTGGCAGGCGGGGCAGGCGGGCGGCGACGCCAAGGCGGCGGACAACTCCACCGCCGGGCGCATGCGGGCGGTCGCCGACGACAGCAAGACGGCCGTGCCGACCCGCATCGGCAAGATCATCGGGTCGTACGCGTCGGTCGCCGGCATGCTCGATCAGTTGGCGACGATCGAGGGCATTGCCGGCATCATGCTTACCTTCGACGACTTCCTGGTCGGCATCGAGCAGTTCGGCCAGCGCATCCAGCCGCTGATGGCCAGCCGCGCGGGCGTACGGGCCTAGCGCCGGCTGCGGGCGCGCCGCCGCGCGGCCACGGCGATGGCGGCCAGGCTCAATGCGATCACGGCGAAGGAGACGATCGTCGTCACCGTGCCAAGGGCAAACAATGCCGGCGAGGTCTGGTTGGTGGTCAACGCCCAGATTTCCAGCGGTAGCGTGTTCTGGCTGCCGGCGGTCAGCACCGTGCGCGGGAACTCGTCGTACGACAGCGTGAACCCGAACAAGGCGACGCCGATGATGCCGGGCAGCAGGATCGGCAGCGTGACGTGGCGCAGCCGCTGCCAGGGGGTGGCGCCGAGGTCGGTGGCGGCCTCCTCGTACGAGCGGTCGAAGCGTCCGAACACGGCGAACATGATCAGCAGGCCGAACGGCAGCGTCCAGGTGAGCTGCGCGCCGAGGGCGGTGGTGAACCAGTTGGTGGTCACGCCGAGCATCTGCGCGCCGAGCGCCACCCCGAAGCCGACCAGCAGCCCGGGCATGATCAGGCTGGCGATCGCCAGGTAGAACAGCACGCCCGAGCCGGGGAAGCGGCGCCGGAAGCCCAGCCCCGCCGACACCGAGAGCACCACCGTCAGGATCGAGACGACGCACGCCAGCATGAACGAGCGGGCGAACGATTGCGGCACGTCGCCGATCTGCTGCTGGGTGAACAGGGCGTGGAACCAGTGCGACGACCAGCCGACCATGGGGAAGGTGACGCCGCCGGTCGGTCCCTGGAACGACAGCACGTAGATGACCAGCATCGGGCCATAGAGGAACACCAGGAACAGCCCTGCAACAAAGCCAAGCGCATAGAACGTCCAGGGCCGCCGGTCGCCGTTCATCGGGCCAGTTCCTTGCGGATGTCGACGACGCGCAGGATGCCGGCGACCATCGCCGTCACCACCAAGACCAGGATGACGGAGCTGGCGGCGGCCGGCGGGTATTGCAGCACGGCGATTTCCGCGGACACCGAGGAGACCACGGTGGCGCTCTGGCTGCCGCTCATGATCCGCACCACGTAGAAATCGCCCATCACCTGGGTGAGGACGAAGATGGAGCCGAGCGCCACGCCCGTTTTCGACAGCGGCAGCACGATGTCCGTGACGATCCGCCAGCGCGGCGCCCCCGCGTCCCACGCCGCCTCCATCAGCCGCGGATCGATCCGCCCCATGGCGTTGGCGATCGGCACCACCATCAGCAGGGTGAACAGGTTGATGTAGGCGACGATCACGGCGAAGTTCGAGAACAGCAGGAAACGCAGCGGCTGATGGATCGCGCCCAGCGCCAGCAGCAGCTCGTTGAACAGGCCATGGGTGCCGAGGAACGGGATCCAGGAGATCATGCGGATGATGTTGGAAGTGAAGAACGGAATCGAGCACAGTAGGAACAGCACGGTCCGCCACACGGTGCTATGGACATGGAACACCAGGAAGTACGACACGGCAAAGCCGACGACGAAGGTGATCGCCCAGGTCGTCAGCGCGAAGCCGATCGTGGTCAGGTACAAACGGATGGTAACGGCGTCGGTGAAAATGTCCTGATAGCTGTCGAGGATAAAGCCGGGGAACAGCCGGCCATGGTCGTAGTCGAAGAAGCTGATCACTGCGACGAGGATGGTGGGCAGGCCGAAGAACAGCACCAGGATC
>CAXSFF010000351.1:0-4809 GCA_964236035.1 uncultured Acetobacteraceae bacterium | reverse complement strand
GGAGTACATCGTCGTCCTGGCCGGCGACCACATCCACAAGATGGACTACGCGCCGATGCTGCTGCAGCACGAGCAGGAGAACGCCGACGTCACGGTCGGCTGCATCGAGGTCCCGCGCGAGCAGGCAACCGCCTTCGGCGTGATGCACGTCGACACCAGCGACCGCATCATCGCCTTCGTTGAAAAGCCCGCCGATCCGCCCGCCATGCCCGACCGTCCCGACATGGCGCTGGCCAGCATGGGCATCTACGTCTTCAAGACGCGCTTCCTGATCGAGCAACTGCACCGCGACGCCGCCGACGCCAGCTCCAGCCGCGACTTCGGCAAGGACATCATCCCCTACCTGGTCAAGCACGGCAAAGCCGTCGCGCATCGCTTCGCCCGGTCCTGCGTCACCTCGGGCGCCGAGCGCGAAGCCTACTGGCGCGACGTCGGCACCCTGGACGCCTACTGGGAGGCGAACATCGACCTGACCGCGATCATCCCCGCGCTGGATCTGTATGACCGCGACTGGCCGATCTGGACCTATGCCGAGATCACGCCGCCGGCGAAGTTCGTGCATGAGGAAGTCGGCCGCCGCGGCGAGGCGATCTCGTCGCTGGTGTCGGGCGGCTGCATCGTCTCGGGGTCTTTCCTGCGCCAGTCGCTGCTGTTCACCGGGGTGCATGTGCATTCCTATGCCCGCGTCGAGCACGCCGTCATCCTGCCCGACGCCGATGTCGGCCGTGGCGCGCGGCTGCGCAACGTGATCGTGGAGAAAGGCGTGCGCATCCCCGCCGGGCTGGTGGTCGGCGAGGACGACGCGGACGACGCGCGCCGCTTCCGCCGCACCGAGCGCGGGATCTGCCTGATCACGCAACCCATGATCGATCGGCTGGACACCTGATTTGCCGCCAACTGCCTACGGGTTCGATCCCGCGCCTTCGTTGTTTCGTCGTGGTCCAGACTCGCCAGCCGGGGGGCGGCTGAGCGGCGGAATGCGGCCATGACCCGCGTCCTGGCGGTCACCTCGGAAATCTTCCCGCTGGTGAAGACCGGCGGCCTGGCCGATGTCACCGGCGCGCTGCCGCTGGCGCTGGCGGCGGCCGGGGCCACCACCACGACGATGCTGCCCGGCTATCCCGCGGTGATGCGGGCGCTGCGGGCCGCGACCAGGGTGCATCATTTCGCCGACCTGTTCGGCGGTCCGGCGGATGTGCTGCGGGCCACTTCCGCCTCGCTCGACCTGCTGGTGGTCGATGCGCCGCATCTCTTCAACCGGCCCGGCAACCCGTATGTCGAGCCGCATGGCGGCGAATGGCCGGACAATGGCGTCCGCTTCGCCGGCCTGGGGGCCGCCGCCGCCGCGCTGTCGCTGGGCGTCGTGCCGGGGCTGGATTTCGACATTGTGCATGCGCATGACTGGCAGGCGGCGATGGCGCCGGTCTACCTGCATTTCCATCCTGGGCCGCGCCCGGGCACCGTCATGACCGTGCATAACCTTGCCTTCCAGGGGCGCTACCGGGTCGAGCTGTTCCCGCGCCTCGGCCTGCCCTGGTCCGCCTTCGGCATCAACGGGCTGGAGTACCATGGCGACGTCAGCTTCCTGAAAGGCGGCCTGTGCTATGCCGACCGGATTACCACGGTGTCTCCCACCTATGCGCGCGAGATCACCGGGCTGGAGAACGGCATGGGGCTGGACGGCCTGCTGCGGCGACGCGCCGGCGACCTGACGGGAATCCTGAACGGCATCGACGGCGCGGTGTGGAACCCGGCGACCGACGAACTGATCGTGGCGAAGTTCGCCCGTGGCCGGTTGACGCGCCGGCCGCTGAACAAGACTGCCCTGCGGCAGCGCATGGGACTGGCGGACACGCCCGAGGCCCTGCTGATCGGCGTTGTCAGCCGGATGACCTCGCAGAAGGGGCTTGACCTGCTGGCCAACCGGATCGACGCCCTGGTGGCCGAGGGGGCGCAGCTTGCCGTGCTGGGGTCCGGCGAACCGTGGCTTGAACAGGCGTTCGTCGCCGCTGCTTCACGCCATCCCGGCGCGGTGGGCTGCGTCCTCGGCTACGATGAGCCGCTGGCGCACCTGATCCAGGCGGGCAGCGACGCGCTGCTGGTGCCCTCGCGCTTTGAGCCGTGCGGCCTGACGCAGCTTTATGCCCTGCGCTACGGCGCCATTCCCGTGGTATCCCGCGTCGGCGGCCTGACCGACACGGTGATCGACGCCAACGAGGCCGCGCTGGCGGCGGGGGTGGCCACCGGCATCCAGTTCTGGCCCGTCACGGAGGACGCGATGTGGGATGCCCTGCGCCGGCTGTCGCGGCTCTACCGGGACCGCCCGGTGTGGGAGCGGTTGCAGCGCAACGCGATGGCGGCGGAGGTGTCGTGGCGCACCCCGGCGGCGCATTACGCCGCGTTGTACAAGTCCCTGCTGGCGGAACGGCGTTGAACCCGACCTCTCCCATGGGCGTCACGCTCAACGGCGATGGCATCGATGTCGCCGTGCATGCCCCCGACGCCGACGCCATCGCCCTGTGCCTGTTCAACCCACAGGACCAGGAAACCGCCCGGCTTCGGCTGCCGGACCGCTCGGGGCCGGTGTTTCACGGCCATTTCGCCGGCGTTCCCGTTGGCACGCGCTACGGCCTGCGCGCCTATGGTCCCTGGAATCCGGGCAATGGCCAGCGCTTCAATCCGGCGAAGCTGCTGGTCGATCCGTGGGCAACCGCGATCGACCGTCCGTTCCGCCTGCATCCGCTGTTGTTCGACCGCGACCACCCGCTGGCCAACGACACCGCCGCGCTGATGCCCAAGGCGATCATCGGCACGCCTTCGGCTGAACCGGCGCCCAACCGCCCCGCCTTCGACTGGGACCATCAGGTCATCTACGAGCTGCACGTGCGCGGCTTTACCATGACGCATCCCGAGATCCCTCCGGCAATCCGTGGCACCTTCGCCGCCCTGGCGCATCCCGCCAGCCTGCGGCACCTGACGCGGCTCGGCGTCACCACCGTCGAGCTAATGCCAAGCGCCGCCTGGATCGATGAACGGCATCTGCCGCCGCTGAACCTGACGGATTACTGGGGCTACAACCCGGTCGCCTTCCTTGCGCCTGACCCCCGATTGGCGCCGGGCGGCTGGGCCGAGGTGCGCGCCGCCGTCGACGCGCTGCACGCGGCGGGGCTGAGCGTCATCCTGGACGTCGTGCTGAACCACTCGGGCGAGAGCGACGAATTCGGCCCGACGCTGTCGCTGCGCGGGCTGGACAATGCCGGCTACTACCGGCTGGCAGCCGACCGGTCGCGCTATGTCAACGACACCGGCTGCGGCCATACTCTGGCAATGGACCGGCCCGTGGCGCTCCGCCTCGGGATGGACGCGCTGCGGGCCTGGGCGGTCTATGGCGGCCTGGACGGCTTCCGGCTGGACCTGGCCGCGACCCTGGGCCGGGGGCCAAACGGCTTCGAGCCGAACGGGCCGTTCCTCGCGGCGGTCGAGCAGGACCCGATCCTGTCCCGCTGCGTGATGATCGCCGAACCCTGGGACATTGGCTCCGACGGCTATCAACTGGGCGCGTTCCCGGCGCGCTGGGGGGAGTGGAACGACCGCTACCGCGACACCGCCCGTCGCTTCTGGCTCGGCGACGCCGGCCTGCTGGGCGACTTCACCACCCGCTTCGCGGGATCGGCCGACCTCTTCCACGGCCGGCCCCTGTCGCGCAGCATCAACTTCATCACCGCGCATGACGGCTTCACCTTGGCCGATCTGGTCTCTTACGAAACCAAGCACAACCATGCCAATGGCGAGGACAATCGCGACGGCTCCGGCGACAACCATTCCTGGAACAACGGCGTTGAGGGTCCGACCCCTGATCCGGTCATCCAGGGCAATCGCGCCCGTGACGTCCGCGCGTTGCTCGCCACGTTGCTGCTGTCGCGCGGCACGCCGATGCTGTCGATGGGCGACGAGGCCGGGCGCACGCAGCATGGCAACAACAACGCCTATGCCCAGGACAACGCCAGCGCCTGGTTCGACTGGGACAACGCCGACGAGACGCTGATCGGCTTCACCGCCGAACTGATCACGCTGCGCCGAGCGCTGGGGCCGCTGTTCGATGGGGATAGGCTTACGGGCTGCGCGGCGGAGGGTGAGCTGCCCGACGTGGTCTGGCACATGCCGGATGGGGCGGTTCGGACCAACTGGCAAAGCGCCAGCAACCGCACGCTGATCGCTTCGCTTTACGCCGGCGGCACGCGGGCGGTCGTCGTCCTGCATGCCGATGCGGAGCCGATCGACATCACGTTGCCGCCGACCCGTGCCGGATATCGCTGGCAACGCCGGCTGGACGGCGAGGGGCTAGCCATCGCGGGGCGTTCGGCCGCGTTGTTCCACGAAGCCTCGGATGCCGACGCAGCCTTGGCCAGCCGTTCGGCCGCGCCGGCCGACGAACAACTCGACCGCCTGGCCGAGATGGCTGGCATCGATCCGATCTGGTGGGACATCGAGGGCGGCTACCATAAGGTGGACGTGGCCACCAAGCGCGCGCTGCTCGCGGCCATGCGCCTGCCGGCGGCGACGCGCGACGAGCTGGGCGACAGCCTGGGCCGCCTTGCCGCCGAACGAAACGCGCCGCTGCCCGCCGTCGCCGTCGTGCAAGAGCATGAGGCCATCCCGATCGTGCTGGGCCAGCCGAGCGCCGCCTGGGTCATCCTGCTGCGGGAGGACGGCAGCCACGAGCGCTTTCACGCCATCGATGGCCATGTCCGCCTGCCGCCGCAACCGGTCGGCCGGCACCGCCTGCTGCGGGAGGACAACCCGACCCGG
>CAXSFF010000350.1:0-4816 GCA_964236035.1 uncultured Acetobacteraceae bacterium | reverse complement strand
CTGGTGCAGGCCCGCCTGGCCAGCGCCGAGACCGGCATCCAGATTCGGCGCGTAAGCGGGCTTGAGGCCGCCGTCGCCGCCATTGCCAGCGGCCGCGGCAAGGATCTGATGGACGCCTGCCGGACGCGGATCAGCACCTTGCAGGCCTTGGCCCAGAGCCGCATCGCCCGCCGCGACCGCCGCGCCCGCCACTGGTTCACCGCGCTGACGGCGCTGTCCGTCCTGTCGCTGGCCGCCGCTGTGGCGATGGTGAGCCTGTTCGCGGTGCGGCGGCGGCGCGAGCAGAGCGCCGGCGCGGACCTGTTGCAGGCGGTGATGGAGAACGCGCCGATCGGTCTCGGGCTGCTCGACCGCTCGCTGCGGGTGCGCCACATGAACCGGGCGCTCGCCGTCATGGGCGACCGCGCGCTGGGCGTCGACGTCGGCAGCAGCATCTGGGACGTGATGCCGCAACTGCGCGAGCCGTTCGCCGCCAAGCTGCAGGAGGTGGTCGCCGGCGGCCGGGCGATCCCGAACACGGACGTCGCCGCCGCCAGCACCGCGCGGCCGGACCAGGTGCGCGAGTTCCAGGTCAGCTTCTACCCGCTGAACACCGGCGAGAGGCGCGACTGGGCGGACCCGCACGCCGCCGGCGCGGGCATGGTGGTGACCGACGTCACCGTCCGCAAGCGGCTGGAACGGCGCATCCGCGAGAGCGAGACCCGGTTCCGCACCCTGACCGAAAGCAGCGCCTCGATCATCTGGACCACGGGGCCTGACGGCGCCTTGCAGGGCGAAATCCAGCAATGGATCAACTTCACCGGGCAGAGCGCCGGCGAGGCGGCAGGCCTGGGCTGGCTGCACGCCATCCACCCCGACGACCAGGCGGCGTGCGACGCCGCCTGGAAGCACTCGCTCGACACCGGCGCCCCCTACATCGTGGAGCAGCGCATGCGCCGCGCCGATGGCCAGTGGCGCTACATGTACGTCCATTCCGTGCCCGTGCTGGAGGAGGACGGCTCGGTGCGCGAGTGGGTCGGCATGCACACCGACATCACCGAGCGGCGGCTGGCCGAGGAGGCGCTCGCCGCCGCCAAGGAGGCCGCCGAGGCCGCCAACCGGGCGAAGAGCGCCTTCCTGGCCAACATGAGCCACGAGCTGCGCACCCCGCTGTCGGCGGTGATCGGCTACAGCGAGATGCTGGAGGAGGAGATGGAGGATCTCGGCGAGGAGCACCTCGTCACCGACCTGCAGAAGATCAAGAGCAACGCCCGCCACCTGCTGAGCCTGATCAACGACGTGCTCGACCTGTCCAAGATCGAGGCCAACCGCATGACCAGCTACGGCGAGGACTTCGACCTGGCGACCCTGGCGCAGGAGGCCGCGTCGACCGTCGAGTCGCTGGTGAAGCGCAAGGACAACGTGCTGACGCTGGACCTCGGCGAGCCGGCGGCGCTCGGGTCCATGCACAGCGACATCGTCAAGCTGCGGCAGTGCCTGTTCAACCTGGTCAGCAACGCGGCCAAGTTCACCGAGAACGGCTGCATCACCCTCCGCGTGCGGCGCGAGCCCGGCCTGGTCGGCGCCGACCTGGTTGGGGATTGGGTCGTGTTCGCCGTCGCCGACACGGGCATCGGCATGACGCCGGAGCAGCTGGGGCGGCTGTTCGAGCGCTTCGCCCAGGCCGACGACAGCACCACGCGGCAGTTCGGCGGCACGGGGCTCGGCCTGGCGCTGACCCGGGCGTTCTGCCGGCTGCTGGGCGGCGACGTGTCGGTCGAGAGCCAGGTCGGCGTCGGCACCAGCTTCACGATGCGGCTGCCCGCCCTGATGCCGGACCAGCCGCCCGAGGCGGAGCACGCCCATGGGCCGACCCCCGTGGGCGCCCAGGGGCATGACACCGTGCTGGTGGTCGACGACGACCCCTCGCAACGCGAGCTGCTGACCCGTTTCCTGGAGCGCGAAGGCTTCAAGGTGCAGACCGCCCCCGATGGGCGCGCCGGGCTGGAGCTGGCCCGCGCGCTACGGCCGCGCGCCATCCTGCTCGACGTGATGATGCCGCAGATGGACGGCTGGTCGGTGCTGACGGCGCTGAAGGCCGAGCCGGAGCTGGCCGCCATCCCCGTCATCATGGCGAGCTTCGTCAACGAGCCGGCGCTGGCGGCCTCGCTCGGCGCCGCGGACTACGTGCTGAAGCCCGTGGAATGGGACCAGCTCAAGGCGGTGATGGAGCGGTTCCGCGCCACGGAGGGCGGCGTGCTGGTGGTGGACGACGATCCCGACGCCCGCGCGCGCCTGCGCACCGTGCTGGAGCGCAACGACTGGACGGTGTCGGAGGCGGAGAACGGCCAGCAGGCGCTGGACATGGTGGCCCGGCACGCGCCGCAGCTGATCCTGCTCGACCTTACCATGCCCGTGATGGACGGCTTCACCTTCCTGCACGAGCTGCGCGCGCGGCCCGGCGGCGGCGAGATCCCCGTTGTGGTGCTGAGCGCGCGCGAGCTTGGCGCTGGCGACCGCGAGCAGCTGAAAAGTGCGGTCCGCGTGTGGCGCAAGGGCGATGTCGACCTACGCGACCTGCCAGGGCGGCTGGCGGCGTTGCGCGGCGAGGCTGCCGACGACGCGGCGGCCTGATGACGCGGCATGCGCGCCGCCTGCTAGTTCTTCTCTCCTCCCCTTGCGGGAGGGGGTGCCGCGTGCAGGGTGGTTGATGTGGCCACCCCTCCTCCCGGCCTCCACCCGCCCGAACGCCAAGCATCGGGGGAGGAGAAGTGCAGCGGTTGCCTATGCCGCGTCCGGGGCCAAGGCGTCGATCTGCGTCAGCAGCTGCGAGAAATCCACCGGCTTCGGGTGGTAGTCGTTGCACCCGGCGGCCAGCGCCTTCTCCCGGTCGCCGGACATGGCGTGCGCCGTCAGGGCGATGATCGGGATGGCGGCGCCGGCAGCGTCCGCCTTGATGGTGCGTGCCGCGGTCCAGCCATCCATCACCGGCAGGTTCATGTCCAGCAGCACGATGTCGGGGCGCTCGGCCAAGGCCTTGTCCACGCCTTGCTGGCCGTCATGCGCCAGGATCACGTCGAAGCCGCGGCGTTTCAGCCGCCGGGACAGGAAATCCCAGATTTCCTCATGGTCCTCGACCAGCAGGATGCGCCTCACGGCGAGGTCCGCCGGCATGGAAGTCGGGGACCCGAACGGTTGCTCATGTCACGCAAGCAGGTTCTCCTCGGCTGTGATTCTCGCATGATTTCGTCCGTCCGGTCCTGGCGGCGTCGCGGATTGCGCAAGAGCAACGAAGTGCGGTCGTGCGAAGTTGCCGATGGCGCCGTACCGGCCGTTTGGCGCAACTTTCACGGCATGCCCGCTTAGTCGTCGCATGATCCGGGACATCCCTTGACCACCGGCCGAGCGCTCGCCTTCGCCATCGTCGGCGCGGCCTCCGTGATCAGCCTGATGCAGGACCTGGCACCGCGATGAGCCGTCCGCAGGGCGCCGCATGACCGAGGCGCCGCCGGTCGCGGCGGCCCTGCACCCGATCGAGACCGCCGCCCCCGGCGAGCGCGCCCGGCACGTGCTGGCATTGATCGAGGCCAACGACGGGCAGTTGCGCCTGCCGGCGACGCCGGGCCGCCGCTTCATGCTGCAAGGGGTGCAGCTCGGGGCCGACAGCCTGCGCCGGCATGCCGAGCTGTCCGCGACGCCCCCGGCCTGGTGGCACGCGGAGGGCGGCGCCCGCCTGCGCGAGGCGCGCTTCCGCGGCGCCGACCTGCAGCGCGCCGACCTGTCCGGCGCGGATTGCACGGGCGCCGACTTCACGGGCGTCGCCATGCGCTCGGCGACCTTGCGCGGCGCGCGGCTGGAGCGGGCGTCGTTCGTGGACGCCGACCTGTCGGGCAGCGACTTCGCCGCCGTGCAGGCCAGCGAGGCGCGGTTCAGCAATGCCATGCTGGAGGACACGCGGTTCGCCGGCGCCACGCTGCGTTTCGTCGATTTCACGGGGGCGCTGCTGGACGGCGCCAACCTGGAGCGTGCCGACCTGTGGGGCGCGCGCATGGACGGGGTGGAGGCGATCGACGCCGTGCTGCGCGGCGCCGTGCTGCAGGAGGCGCATCTGGCGGGGGCCGACCTGACCGGCGCCAACCTCGCGGACGCCGAGCTGAAGAAGGCTGACCTGCGCGGGGCCAAGCTGTACGGCGCCGACCTGCGCGGCGCGTCGCTGGCCCGCGCCGACCTGGAGGGCGCCAACCTGGGCGAGGCCAGCCTGGTGCGGGTGGACCTCACCAGCTGCAACCTGCGCCGGGTGCGGCTGGCGGGCGCATGGCTGGAGAACACCCGCTTCAACGTGGAGCAGCTCGGCGAGGGCCTGGGCGAGGAGGTCGCCGGCGACTACGCCGCCGCGCGCCAGGGCTACCTGTCGTTGGAGCAGAACTTCCGCAGCCTGGGCCGTCCGGAGGCGGCGAGCTGGTGCTACCGCCGTGCCCGCCGCATGGGCAAGCGCGAGGCGCTGCGGGCGTTCAAGGCGGGCGTGCGAGCGCGCGCGTGGACGGAGATGCCGCTGCGCTTCGTCGCATGGTTCGGCGACGCGTTCGCCGAGTGGCTGTGCGACTACGGCGAGAGCCTGCTGCGGGTGATGCGCGCCTACCTGGCCGCGCTGTGCTGCTTCGCCGCGTACTACGGCCTCAGCGGCAGCCTGCTGCACACGGCGGGCAGCGCGCCGGGCCTGGTGGGCCAGCCCGTACGCAACCCCGTGCAGCTGCTGGGCTTCAGCTTCCTCAACATGTGCACGTCCGGCGTGCCCGACATCGGCTTGCGGCCCGCCAGCCACGTCGTCTACTTCGTC
>CAXSFF010000349.1:0-4842 GCA_964236035.1 uncultured Acetobacteraceae bacterium | reverse complement strand
CACCGGCCTTTGGCGGGTCAAGGGCAGAGCCCTTGCCTTCCTACATCGGCGGCACGGTCCCATCCAGGCCAGCGATCACGGCGTTGGCGGTGACCGTCGGTTCGCCCTTCTTGCTGAACACCACGATGCGTTCGCCCGCCTTCAGGATGGAGCGGTCGGCTGGCTTGATGCTGACCACGGGCACGTCGTCCGGCACCACGATGGTCTTGCTGCCGCCCTTGTAGTTGATCACCAGCGTGTGGCCGTTGGCGGTCTGCACGCTGCCGACGGCGCCGTTGGTCATGGTGTTGCCGCCGCTCAGGTCCCAGCCGTAATGGCCGTCGCCCATGCCGCGCAGGCTTTCATCGATGATGGTCACCTCGAGCGCCTTCAACGTGCCGTCCGGCTGCGGCGCGGCGGCGACGCCGATGTAGCTGTCGGCCTTCACGTCGGCGATCTTGGCGGTGGTCGCGGACAGCACCTTGCTGTCGCTGGTCAGGGCGATGGGGATGGTCTGGCCGCTGCGGGTCTTGGCCTCCAGCGCGGCGCCGCTGACGGAGGCGAGCGTGCCCCGGGTCAGCGTGACGGGCGCATCCTGGGCGAAGGCGGGGGCGAAGGCGGCCCCGGAAAGGAGCGAAGCGGCGACGGCCACCCCGGCGGCAAACTGCTTGATCATGAAACCCTGACCCGTTGGAACATGCCAAAATTGGCTATGCGCAATCCAATAGGGCGCAATCTAATCTTAAGCAAGCAGTTTGATGGCAAGATGGCAGTGCCTCGACATTCCGCGTGCCATCTTCGGCCAGGCCCATGGGTTCCAAGGGCCTCCCGGCCTTTGGCGGGTTTGGGCGCAGCCCATCCTTACCTGCCTATGCAGCCTTCCCGAACCTGCGGCAGCCTCCCTGACCTAAAGCGACCTCTTGTGCGCCAACGAGTTTTGCTGATGATGGATGGCACTTGATCGCGGGGCACCTGCCCCACCGGGAGGCTACAACATGAGCGGACAACAGGAAGGGCCGAACGCCCCGGGCGCCGCATGGACGCAGATGTTCCCAGCCCCGGGCCAGCCTTGGCCCGAGGCGTGGCAGAAGTTCCAGCCGCTCGCCGCCGCCGCGCTGGCGAGCGGCGACGCGACGGAGTTCGGCCGCGCACTGACGCAGAACCCGATGCTCGCCTCCATCGACCGGATGTGGAACGCCAACCCGTTGCACGACCTGGTGCCGATCGACTGGGCCGGCGTGGCGCAGGCGCTGCGCGTGGTCTGGCTGCGCTCGCTGTCCGACCCGGGGCGGATGATCACCCGCATGGCCGAGTTCAACGTGGAGGCGATGCGGTCCGCCACCGCGATATGGAACGACGCCACCCGGCGCTGGTGGGGTGCCGCGCCCGAGCCGGACGCCAGGCCGGACGCCAAGGACAAGCGCTTCGCCGCGCCGGAATGGCAGGCCAACCCGGCGTTCCGCACGCTGAAGGAACTCTACCTGCTGGCGTCCGAGGCCCTGCTCGACCACAACACGTCGCTCGGCGCCGACCCGGCGGAGCAGCACCGCATCACCTTCCACCTGCGGCAGTTCGTCGACGCGATGAGCCCGTCGCTGATGCTGTTCTCCAACCCTGTGGCGCTGCGCCGGGCGGTGGAGACGGGCGGCGCCAGCCTGGCTGACGGCATGCGCAACCTGCTGCGCGACATGCACGAGGGCAGGCTCAGCATGGTGGACGCGACGGCGTTCGCGCCGGGGCGCAACCTCGCCTTGTCGCCGGGCAAGGTGGTGTTCCGCAACGTGCTGGTCGAGCTGATCCAGTACGCGCCGTCCACGCCCACGGTGCATGAGAAGCCGCTGCTGATCCTGCCGCCCTGGATCAACAAGTTCTACATCCTCGACATGCAGCCGAAGAACAGCCTGGTGAAGCACCTGGTGGACGCGGGCTTCACCGTGTTCATGGTGTCATGGAAGAACCCGGACGCCGCGATGGAGGGCATCACCTTCGAGGACTACATGCGCCTCGGCGTGCTGGAGACCAGCGACGTGGTGCGCGAGATCACCAGCCGCTCCGACCTCAACGTGATGGGCTACTGCATCGGCGGCACCCTGCTGGCGCTGACCCTGGCGTGGCTGGCCAACAAGGGCGACGAACGGTTCGGCGCCGCGACGTTCATGGTCTCGTTGCAGGATTTCAGCCGGGTCGGCGACTCCGCCGTGTTCTCCGACGAACCCGGCGTCGATCTGATCGAGCAGCAGATGCTGGAACGCGGCTACCTGGACAGCCGCGAGATGTCCAACATGTTCAACCTGTTGCGCTCGAACGACCTGATCTGGTCCAACGTGGTGAACAACTACCTGCTGGGGCAGAAGCCGCCAGCCTTCGACCTGCTGTATTGGAACAGCGACGGCACCCGCATGGCCCGCGCCGCCCATAGCTGGTACCTGCACAACACCTACCTCGAGAACAACCTGATCAAGCCGGGCTTCGTCACCCTGGACGGGGAAGCGCTGGACCTGGGCCGCATCAAGGTCGATACCTATGCGGTCGGCGCCGAAAAGGACCATATCGTGCCCTGGGCCGGCGCCTGGCGCATCACCCAGGTGTTCGGCGGCTCCGTGCGTTACGCGCTGGCGTCGAGCGGGCACATCGCCGGCGTGATCAACCCGCCCGGCGGCAAAGGCAACTACTGGGTCAGCGAAGACCCGGCGCCGGCCGCCTCGGCGGAGGCATGGCTGCAGTCCGCGACCCGCCATGACGGCAGCTGGTGGGCGGACTGGTTCGGCTGGCTAGACGCGCGCTCGGGCGAGAAGGTGGCGCCGCCGCGGCTGGGCAGCCCGGCGCATCCCGCCACGGACGATGCGCCGGGGCGTTACGTGCTTGAGAAATGACGCGAATTTCCAAGACAACCAACGGAAAGACACCATGGCAAACGACATGATGAGCGGTTTCGGTGCCGAGCAGTTCACCAAGATGCTGGAGGGCTTCCGCATGCCCGGGCTGGACGTGAAGGCGCTGATGGATAGTCAGCGCAAGAACGTCGAGGCGCTGACCCAGGCGACGCAGATCGTCACCCAGGGCGCCACCGAGGTCTCCCAGAAGCAGGCCGAGATCCTGCGCAGCACGGTGGAGCAGGCGATGGCCGTCGCCACCAGCATCAAGGCCGGCGACCCGGCGGCCACCGCCCAGGCCCAGCAGGAGTTTGTCAAGCAGGCGTTCGAAACCGCCGTGGCCAACGCCCGCGAACTGGCGGAGATGGTCGGCAAGTCCAACCGCGAGGCCTATCAGACCATCGAGCGCCGCATGCAGGAAGGCATGGAGCAGCTTCGCGCCATGGCGCAGGGCAAGGCCCCCGGCAGCTGATCCTGGCGCGGGCCTCGCAGCCAGTGCTGGATCAGCTTTCCCGTCGCAGCCCCATGGAGCAAAAGCCGTGAGCGATCTTGCCGGAAAGGTAGCCATCGTGACCGGCTCCTCCAAAGGCATCGGCGCCGGCATCGCGGAGCGCCTCGCCGCCGATGGCGCCTCGGTGGTCGTGAACTATTCCCGCTCCGCCGAGGACGCCGCAACCGTCGTCGACCGCATCGCCGCCGCCGGCGGCAAGGCTTTCGCCGTCAAAGCCGATCTCTCGAACCCTGCTGAAATCCAGCCTCTCGTCGATGCCGCGCTCCAACGTTTCGGCAAGCTCGACATCCTCGTCAACAACGCCGGCGTCTACAAGGTCGACTCGCTGGAAACCATTACGCCCGACAGCTTCGACGAACACTACAACCTCAACGTCCGTGGCCTCCTGCTCGCCACCCAGGCCGCCGCGCGCGTGCTCCCAGAGGGTGGGGTCATTGTCAACATCAGTTCCGGCATGGCAAAAAGCCCCTACCCCACGGTCCATGTCTACTGCTCCACTAAGGGAGCCGTGGACACCTTGACCCGTTCGCTCGGCATGGAGTTGGGGCCGCGCAAGATCCGCGTTGTCGGCGTCGCTCCCGGCTTCACTGCCACCGAGGGCAATGCGGATTCCGCCAAGCAGGCATCGGCCATGCTGGTCGCGAAGACCCCGCTCGGCCGCGTTGGCCTTCCCAAGGACATTGCGGCCACGGTCTCCTATGTCGTGTCCGACGATGCAGGCTGGATCACCGGCTGCACCATCGACGTGGCCGGCGGCATGGTTTTCTAACCAGGTCGCGTGAGCAAAACGCGGGCGTAGGCTTGCCCACGGCTCCGGGTGCAAAGTCGTCAGGCGGTCCGTCTCGGCCAAACCTTCCGGCGCGTCGACGTTAAAGATGGGGTCGGTCACGTTGACTGGCCACTCGTGCGAACTGCGGCGCTTAGCCGCTGCGCCAGCCCGCCAGAATCATGCCCGAGGTCGGCAACTCAGAGCTGGCCATCAAGCAAGGCCACGTTGGATTCCCGTCTTTTCAATGGTCTCGACTTACCTCAAGATCGCCATGCGGACCATGGGGGAGCAACTCCCGCGGTGATGTCGCTCAAAAGGGGGAAATTGTATGGCACGAGTAGCCTTGGTCACCGGCGGAACGCGCGGCATCGGCGAGGCGATCAGCAAGGCGTTGCAGGCGGCGGGCCGCACGGTGGTCGCCAGCTACGCCGGCAACGACGCGGCGGCGCAGGCCTTCACGGCCGAAACAGGCATCAAGTCGATCAAGTTCGACGCCGGCGACTACGCGGCCTGCGAAACGGCGGTGAAGCACATCACGGACGATGTCGGCGCCATCGAAATCCTGGTCAACAACGCCGGCATCACGCGTGACACCACGCTCGGCCGCATGACACGCGATATGTGGGACGCCGTGATCGACACCAACCTCGGCAGTTGCTTCAACCTGTGCAAGCTGACCTTCGACGGCATGCGGGCGGCGAAGTTCGGCC
>CAXSFF010000348.1:0-4843 GCA_964236035.1 uncultured Acetobacteraceae bacterium | reverse complement strand
CGGCGGCTGCCGCAGGACGGCCGCATCAAGCTGGCGGTGCGCGGCAGCGAGGTGGACTTCCGCGTCTCCACCATCCCGTCGCTGCACGGCGAGACGGTGGTGCTGCGCGTGCTGGACCGCACCGCCGTATCGCTGGACTACGGCACGCTCGGCCTGGCGACGGGGGTGGTGGAGCGGCTGAAGCAGACGTTCGAGTTGCCCAACGGCATCGTGCTGGTGACGGGGCCGACCGGCAGCGGCAAGACCACCACGCTGTACACGGGGCTGACGGGGCTGAACGCCATCACCCGCAAGGTGGTGACGGTGGAGGACCCGATCGAGTACCAGCTGCGCGGCATCAACCAGATCCAGGTCAAGCCGCAGATCGGGCTGACCTTCGCCACGCTGCTGCGCTCGATCCTGCGGCAGGACCCGGACGTGATCATGGTCGGCGAGATCCGTGACGGCGAGACGGCGCAGATCGCCGTGCAGGCGGCGCTGACCGGGCACCTGGTGCTGTCCACGGTGCACACCAACTCCGCCGCCACCACGATCGCCCGGCTGCGCGACATGGGGCTGGAGGACTACCTGATGACCGCCGTGCTGCGCGGCATCCTGGCGCAGCGGCTGGTGCGCCGGCTGTGCGGGCAGTGCCGCCGCCCGGCCCCGGCGGCGCCCGAGATGGTGCGGCGGTTCGGGCTGGAGCGGCGTTGCGAGGGCGACCCCGTGTTGTGGCATCCGGTCGGCTGCCCGAACTGCCGCGGCACCGGCTACCGCGGGCGGCAGGCGATCGCCGAGTTCATGCAGCCGGACGCCACCATCGAGCGGCTGATCTTCACCCGCGCCGACGGCTCCGAGATCGAGCGCGCCGCCGTCGCCGCCGGGATGGTGACCATGTTCGACGCCGGCATCACGGCCGCGCTGGACGGCACCACCACGATCGAGGAAGTCGTTCGTTCCATCCGCGCCGAGGCATGACGACAACCGCTTCTCCTCCTCCCCTTGCGGGAGGAGGCCGGGAGGAGGGGGACACGCGGCAAAACCTGTGGCGCGGCTACCCCTCTCCCCAGCCCCCTCCCGCAGGGGGAGGGGGAGCAGTATAGTGCCAAGCTTCCGCTACACCGCGATCGACTCCGCCGGCGTGCTCGGCCACGGCGAGATGGAGGCGGTGGACGAGGCGGCCGTCGTGCGCGCCCTGCAACGCGCCGGGTCGATCCCCGTCCGCGCGGAGCCTGCCAAGGCGGCCGGCATTGGCGGGCTGCTCAGCCTGGAACTCGGCCGCGGCCAGGCGCTCGGCGCCACCGAGCTGACCAACGCCACGCGCGAGCTGTCCATCATGCTGGGCGCTGGCCAGGACATCGACCGCGCGCTGCGCTTCCTGGTGGACACGGCGCCCAACCGCCGGGTCGCCGCCGTGCTGGAGCAGGTGCGCGACTCCGTGCGCGACGGCAAGCCGCTGGCGACGGCGCTCGGCCAGCACCCGCGCTCGTTCCCGCGGCTGTACATCGGCCTGGTGCGCGCTGGTGAGGCGGGCGGCACGCTGGCGGCGACGCTGGACCGGCTGGCGACGCTGATGGAGCGGGAGCGTTCGCTCGCCTCCACGGTGAAGTCGGCGATGATCTACCCGGCGCTGCTGCTGGTGGCCGCGATCGGCTCCATCGTGCTGCTGCTGACCAGCGTGCTGCCGCAGTTCGTGCCCCTGTTCGAGCAGAACGGCGCCGCGCTGCCGCGCTCCACCCAGTTGCTGATCGACCTCGGCGACGCCGTGTCGTCGTATGGGCTGTGGGCGCTGCTGCTGCTGGTGTTCGCGGCGGTGGCGATCCGCCAGGGGCTGCGCCGGCCCGGCCCCCGGCTGCTGGCGGACCGGCTGCTGCTGCGCGCGCCCGTCGTCGGCGGCCTGGCGCGGGAAGTGGTGGCCGCCCGCTTCACCCGCACCCTCGGCACCTTGCTGACCAACGGCGTGCCGCTGATCGCGGCGCTCGGCATTACGGCGGAGGCGGTCGGCAACACGGCGGCGACGGCGGCGGTGGAGGCGGCGTCGCGCAGCGCCAAGGGCGGCGCCGGGCTGTCGGCCCCGCTGGCGACGGCGGGAGTGATGCCGCTGCGCACCATCTACCTGCTGCGGCTGGGCGAGGAGACGGCGCAGCTCGGCCCGATGGCGCTGCGGGCGGCGGAAATCCATGAGGAGAAGACCCGGCTCGGCGTCGGCCGGCTGGTGTCGTTGCTGGTGCCCGTGATCACCATCGTGATGGGTGCTGCGGTGGCGGCGATCGTGTCGTCGCTGTTGCAGGCGATGCTCAGCCTGAACGACCTGGCCTCCGGGTGAGGCAGCGCGGCTTCACCCTGCTGGAGATGCTGGTCGTGTTGGCGGTGTTGGGGCTGACGGCCGGGCTGGTGCTGACGCGCGGCCCGCTGCGCAGCGCCGGGCTGGATGCGCGCATGGCGGCCAACCAGTTGGCGGGCGTGCTGCGGGCGGCGCGTAGCCAGGCGATCGCGGTCGACCGCCCCGTCGCCGTGACCATCGACGGCGCCGCCGGGACGGTGCAGGTCGGCGCCGGGACGCCGCGGGCGCTCGCCGCCGTGCTGGTGCCGCCAGCGCGGCCGATCGTGTTCGCGCCGGACGGCTCGGCGGCGGGCGGGCGCATCGGGGTCGCCTCCGGCCCCGTGCGCAAGCAGGTCGCGGTGGACTGGCTGACCGGCCGGGTAAGCATCGCCGATGGTGGCTGAGCGGGGGTTCACCCTGCTGGAGGTGCTGGTCGCCTTCATCATTGCCGCCCTCGCGCTGGCGGCGCTGTTCAGCGGCGGGCTTGGCGGCTTGCAGGCCGCCGCGGAATCCGGCCGTTACCAGGAGGCGGTGTCGCGCGCGCAATCTCACCTGGCGGCGGCCACCACGGGCGACGCGTTGACCGCCGGCGACCGCCAGGGCGACGAGGGCAGCGGCTTCCACTGGCGCGTCCGCATCACTCCCGTCGCCACCGCAGCGCCCGACCCGGCGGCGCGGCAGCAGGCCGTGCTGAGCCTGTACGCCGTCAGCGCCGCCGTGTCCTGGACCGAGGACGGCCACGCCCGCGCCGTGCAGCTCGACACCCAGCGCGCCGGCGCGGCCCCGCCCGCTCCTCCTTGAAGGACGCCGGCTTCACGCTGCTGGAACTGCTGGTGGCGCTGGTGGTGCTCGGCTTCGTGCTGGCGGGGATCGCCGGCGGGGTGCAGTTCGGCCAGCGCGCCGCCGACATGCAGGCGCGCAGCATCGCCGAGCATGCCGATCTCGGCGCCGCCGACCGCATCCTGCGCCGGCTGGTGGCGGAGATGGACCCAGGCGGCGCCAACGACCCGCCGAACCTGGCCGCCGGCGCCAGCGCATTGGGCTTCACCACCGACCTTGGCCGCGCCGCCCCGGCCCTTGCCGCTAATGGTGGCGAGGCGGAGATTGGCCTCGGCGTGGATGGCGGCCACCGCCTGGTGCTGCGCTGGACGCCCGCGGTGCACGCCATCCGCCTCGTTCCGGCACCCGCCGCCACCGCCGTGCTGCTGGACGGGGTGGAACGGGTGGAGTTCGCCTATTGGGGCCATGCCGATCGTGGCGGCGCCTGGGTGAACAGTTGGACGGAAAAGGACATTCCGCCGCTGGTGCGCATCCGGCTGCGGTTTCCAGCCGATAGTCATCGCAGCTGGCCGGACATCATCGCGGCGACCGAGCGGCTGCGGCCCGGCAGCTGAGACTGACGGCGTGGCACCATCCTGTGCCCGGCGCCGGGCTGATTGCGTCCGGGGTGGTCGGGTGCCACGAATGGAGTCCCGATCCATCATAGGAGCCGACGATGCGCCGCATCCCACGACTGCGGGCCGCCCCCGCGCTGCTGGCCCCCATGCTGCTGGCCACCGCGCTGGCCGGGGCGTCCTGGCCGGTCAGGTCCGAAGACCGCCTGCCGACCATACCGCCGGCCGACTACACCCCTGCGCAGCAGCAGGCCGCCGCAGACTTCCTGGCCGCACGCAAGACCCCCGTGTTCGGTCCCTTCGAGCCGCTGATGTACAGCCCGGAGGTGATGACGTTGGCGCGGTCCATGGGCGACTACCTCCGCTATAAGTCCGCCATCGGCAACACCCTGTCCGAGCTGGTCATCATGATCACCGCCCGCGAATGGTCGCAGGACTTCGAGTGGTCGTTCCACAAGCCCATCGCGCTAAAGGCGGGCGTTCCCGCCGCAGTCATCGACGCCCTGCAGGAGGGACGCCGGCCCGATCCCATGACCGCCGACGAGGCCATCGTCTACGACGTGACCACGGAACTGCATCGCAACCATCGCGTGTCGGACGCCACCTTCGCCCGGGCCGTGGCCCGCTTCGGCCGCCCGGCGGTCGTGGACATGGTCGGGGTCGCCGGCTACTACACGTTCCTGGCGATGCAGCTGAACGCCGCGCAGTACAAGTCCACCGATGGCGTCGGCATAACACGGTTCCCGTGACGGCTGCACCCCGGCCCCGCGAGCGCCGTGCATGGGCACCCGAAGGTCGCAAGAACTGGCGCCAGGGCGGCCATGCGACTAATCACGCCCGCAAGCGCGTTTCTTAAAAGGCATAAGCCGGCATGCTGAGGGAGTTCGTCACCTGGTGGGCGGAGCAGATGCGGGCCTTGCTGCCGCAGCTGTCGGCGCAGGCGCGCTATCGCGACGCCGTGGTGGTGCGCGCAGACGCCGCCGGGCTCACCGTGGCGTCGCGCCGACGCGGCAGCGAGACGTCGCCTGTCCCTGTCGCGGCAGGCGGGAGCCCGCGGCGGCCGGCCGGCCCGACCATCCTGGCGCTGCCCGCCGCCGCGCTGCTGGAGCAGGCGGCTACCCTGCCGCTGGCCGCCGAGCGCGACCTG